>JACQFP010000031.1 GCA_016200005.1 Verrucomicrobiota bacterium
CGATTTTGCCTTTTTCCTTTTTCCTTTTGCCTTATCTTCACCGGGTGCGAAGCGAGTTGCTAAAAAATGTCACGCGAATTGTCGTCAAGCTCGGCACGGGCGTTTTGACGGACAGCAGCAAGCAGCCTGACGCCGCGCAGATGGAACAGCTCGTCGCGCAAATCGCGGCGCAGCGGCAGGCGGGCAAGGAAATTTTAATCGTCAGCTCCGGCGCGGTCGGCGCGGGAATGGGCGTGCTCGGTTTCGAAAAACGCCCGGCAAGCCTCGCGGAACTTCAAGCCTGCGCCGCCGTCGGGCAATCGCGGTTGATGGCGGCCTACGAAAAACTTTTTGCGAAATTCAATCTTCATGTCGCGCAGGTTTTGCTCACGCACGAAGACTTGGAGCACCACGAGCGTCACCTCAACGCGCGCAACACGCTCGTCGAATTGCTCGCGCGCGGCGTCGTGCCCATCATCAATGAAAACGACGCCGTGTCGTTCACCGAATTGAAGTTTGGCGACAACGACAGACTTTCCGCGCTCGTCGCCGCGCTGTTGCCGGCGGATTTGCTCGTGATTTTGACGACGGTGGATGGTGTGATTGAAAATTTCGGCAAGGCAAATCCACAAACCATCGCGACGATCGAGCGTGTTGACGAAGCAGTGGAAAAACTGGCGGGTGGAACGGATAGCGCCACAGCCGTCGGAGGGATGGCGTCGAAAATCCAGGCGGCCAAAATGGTCACGCGCGCCGGGATTCCGCTGGTGATTGCATCGGGTAAAAAGAAAGAGGTTCTCGCGAATATCCTGGATGGACTCGACGAGGGCACGCTCTTCATCCCGCAACCGATCAAACTTCAGGGGCGCAAGCGTTGGATTGCGTTTTTCCATCATCCCAAAGGCGCGCTGTTCGTGGATGACGGCGCCAAGGTCGCGTTGCGCGAGAAGGGGAAAAGTTTGTTGCCGCCGGGAATCGCGCGGTGCGAGGGCGACTTCACCGCGGGCGAAGTGGTGCGGATTTGCGATCTCGACGGCACGGAGTTCGCCCGGGGCATTTCCGACTTCGATTCGAAGGCCGTTCAGGGGAGGCAGCTAAATCGTGTCGAAGTGGTGCACCGGGACAATCTCGTGATCCTGTAGCTGCGTTCGTGAGAACGCGGCTAAATCAAACCTTGGAGACGGCCGCGCTCTGACGAACGCAACTACGGGAACAAAATGAAAAAGCATTCCGCCATGAAGGATCTACTGCGCGTCATGGCCCGGCTGCGTTCGCCCACCGGCTGTCCGTGGGACCGCGAACAGAATCACAAGTCGCTGCGTTGGCACGCCGTTGAGGAGGTTTATGAATTGCTCGACGCCATCGAGGCCGGCGACGACCAAGAAATGGTTGAGGAACTGGGTGACGTTCTGTTGCAAGTGGTTTTTCACTGTCAACTGGCGAAGGAGCGCGGCGCATTTGATTTTGAAAAAGTCTGCCGGCACATCGTGGACAAGTTGATCCGCCGCCATCCGCACGTCTTTGGCAACGTCAAGGTGAAGAACGTCGATCAGGTTTGGGCGAACTGGGAGAAGATCAAACATGCCGAGAAGCATGGGACGAAACACGCGCGTCCATCCGCGCTCGACGGAATTCCAAAACATCTGCCTGCCCTGTTGCGCGCGGAGAAGCTCGTGAAGAAAGCGCGCAAGGCCGGACTGGCGCGAGTGAAGCCTGGGCGTGGCCCGAAAAGATCCGAGATCGGCCCGACGTTTTTTGATATCGTAGCCTACGCGCAATTGCACGGCTGGTCGGTCGAAGAACTGCTGTCCACGGAGATCCGAAAACGTGAACGCAGGTTGCGCCAGATTGAAATGTCGCCGGCGCCTCGACAAAACAAAAATGTGAATTAGCCTTTCCCCAGATTAATGTTATGAGCGATCCACGTTACACAAAACTGGCGAAACTTTTGGTGAACTACTCCACCGCGCTGAAGAAAGGAGACCGCGTCCTGCTGGACATGATCGACGTTCCGGATGAGTTTTCCATCGAGCTGATGCGCGCCGCACCGGGCCACCCACCGGGAAAAACGCAGCGCGCTGCGCCCCACCCCGCGGGGCGGCCGGCGGCCTCATATCCGGAGTGTGCACATCGCCCTCAGAATCGGCCTGGACGGACGCGTGTCCATCGGCTCCAAACGGCTGCGCGTCGGCGTGGCCGCCGAAACACTCCTCAGCCACGGTCTCCAGCCCTATGGCGACATCAGCATCCCCCGATTACGAACCCAAGACCGGGGAATGCCCGGCCCGCGTTCTGCAACTCCGCGCCCAATGAATCTGTCCGCCTCTTGCTCGCACGCTTTTGTTCGCCTTGGAAATCCGCACGACCTACGGAGTGAATGCGCTTGCCGCTTGATTTGCCGGCGGCCAGACGTATTTTCATCACCAGAAAATCCAATCAATTATGACTGAAGCAATCATCGCTCAAAAGTTCCCGTATGTTCAGGACACGAAGCCCGGCAGTTACTGGTGGTGCGCCTGCGGTCGTTCCAAAAGCCAGCCGTTTTGTGACGGCTCGCACAAAGGGACCGGATTCGCGCCGATGAAGGTGGACATTGGGGAGTCGAAGAAGGTCGCCTGGTGCGGTTGCAAACATTCGCAGAACAAACCGTTTTGCGACGGCAGCCACAGCCGGTTGCCTTGACCCTGTCGATCAACGGACTGCTCGCCGGCGCGGCGGCGGAACTCAGGCGCTTTTCTTCCGGAACACGCTGCTGGTGTCGGTGAGGTTGAGGACGGAGAGGTCGAGGCTGGCGTTGGGATCGCGTTGATGCGCGAGCTTGAGTTGATCGGCCACGCGCGCGCCCGCCGAGATGGCGTAATATTTCACCGCGCCCACGCTGACGCTGGCTTTGAAGATGACCACCAGCAGACAATGTTCATCAATGTTGCTGGCGAACATGCTGAAATTCTCGCCCTGTTGGTAAACGCTGTTGAAGTTGTTTTCGCGAACCAGATTGGCGATGGTCTGGTTGGCCATATACGCGCCGGATGCCAGGGCGGCGATGGTCGTGAGATCAAATTCTTCCGATTCGCCTTTGTGCGTGATGAGGAAACCGCCTTTGTCGATGATGAGGGCGGTCGTGGCTTCGCTGCTGGCCAGCAATTCTTTTAGAATCTGGTCGAGTTGGCGGATGTCCTCCTCAATCAGTTGAGGCAGCGTGGGCATATCACGCAGGTGTGCGGGTCCCCTGGCTGATGAATTTGTTCAGCAGGAGGCGGGTGATCATATTGAGGGTTTCGAAGACGCCTTCGCACTTGTGAGCGGTGGAGGAGAAGGTGGGGACTTGCACCTCGCGATTGTTGAGCAGATATTCCATGTATTCAACCGGGGCGACATTGGGCAGGTCGCGTTTGTTGAATTGGAGGACATAAGGGATGTCCGACAGATTAAGTTTCAGGGTCTTCAGGTTCTCTTCCAGGTTGGCAAAGCTCTCGACGTTTTCCGCCATCTTTTCGTATTGCGAATCGGCTACAAAGACGATGCCGTCCACGCCGCGCAAGACCAGTTGCCGGGTGGTGTTGTAAATGACCTGGCCGGGCACGGTGTAAAGTTGGAACTTGGTTTTGAAGCCTTTGATCGACATGGCTTCGATGGGCAAAAAATCGAAGAACAGTGTGCGGTCGGAGCTGGTGGCCAGCGAAACCAACTTGCCTTTGTTGCCCTGGGCGGTTTGCACGTGATCGTGCACCTGCACCAAATTGGTGGTTTTGCCGCCCATGGCCGGCCCGTAATAGACAATCTTGACCTGAAGTTCTTTGGTTGCCTGGTTGATGATCGCCATAAGTTTTTGGTTACTTGGTTTTCCGATCCAGTTCGCCCACAATCGTGACCAGTTGGGCGGTCGGTAATGGCTCTCCCGCGCGACCAAAGGCCGCGAAATACATGCCGCCGACCCGGAAGATTTTCCACGGAGTGTTCCCGACGGTAAAGTTGAGGTTGTTCAGCTCCCCCATTTTAAGCTCCCGCGCCGACTGGCTGGTGCGGCCGAAGATTTGCGGCAGAAAAGCGGCCAGCGTTTCGCCGTTCATGTCGGGCGGAAGTTCCTTGGCCACCAGCAGTCCATCCGCCAGAGCGATGAGCGTTCCCGCCACGCCTTCCAGAGCGGCGGCTTTGCGGACAATTTCATTGGGCGTCGGGAAACGCTTCAGAAAATCCGTGGCGGGTGGGGCGGGCGCCGCGGCGGGTTTGGAAACCGACGCCAAATCCACCGGCTTGTCGGCATCGTCGCCCCAAATATAATAATTTGTTTCTTCCTCGCGGCGGGTAGGTGCCGGCTTGGCCGGAATGAACTGCGGCGCGCTGGTCGCAGCCGGTTGCGCAAGTGAACTGGAAAACAAATCGGGGATATCTTGAGCAAGGGGAACCTTGACCGCGGACTTGCTGGCGCGTTGGCGGGCCAGGAAAAGCGGCGCAATGATTTTCAATGGCAAGTCCAAAACGATTCCGTCATGCACGGACGCGGCGGCGGCGACTGGCAGCGGCTTAATCATGGAACGAAGCAGCTTCCAGGTGAATGTCACCTTGCCATGCTTCAATTCATTTGCCAGCACGTCCATGGGCAACGCCACGATGGCACCGGACAGATTGAGCTGGAGAATCTCCTGACGCACGCCCTCCGGCCAGGTTTGGCTCAACTCGCCGAGGACAACCATCAAATAGTCGGGTTCCCGGGCGACGGTCGGCGCGGCGACCGGGGCCGACGGCTCTCGCGGTGCTGCGGCCGGCGACACGGCCAGGTCGCGAAGCGCCGCCGGGGCGGGAATGGCAGCGGGCGCCTGGACCGGCTCTGGCGCCGGTTGGAGGGCCGGCCGCGGGCGGGGTGCCGCCGGTGCCTGCGTGGGCGCGGTAAAAGGTTGGGAAGGCGGGGCGCCAATGACCAACCCCTGGCCTTTGGCACCAAATGGGCCGGCGATTCCCGCCGGCGGTTCGACTTTTTTTTGCGGCGGGCGCCGCGCCAGCAGCGCGGGATCCAAGCGGGAAAGAATCTCGGACAAGGGCAACTCCACGAGGACCTGGTCCAGATCGTCTTGGTCGGAGAAAGTTCCTGGCGGCGCCGCCCGGCGCAGTTCACCAAAAGAGAGTTTCACCGAACCGCGGGCGAGTTGCGGAAGAATCTTTTCCGTGGCGAGGAGCACATCCACCTGGGTGGCGTAGGATTGATTGACGCGGGCCTGCAAATCTCCCGGCAACTGGGCCAGGATGGCGTTCAACGGCAAAGCCAGCCGGGCCAGCGTGCGAACGGCAGGCGCCGGCAGGGGTTGACGTGTTCCGCTGGCGGCTGACGTAGCAGGGCTGGACATCGGCTGGACTTGAGCCGCGGCTTGCACCGGGCTGCCCAAAAGTTTTTTTATAAAGCGGAACATTTTTTGCCTTGTTCGCAATTTGGCAGAGCCAATGGGTTTCGTCGATATTTTATTACTTGACCGTGCTGTCAATTTCAAAAGTTTCAAAATGGGACAAGCTGACAACCCGGTCGTTAAAAAACAGGACATCAAACTTGGAAAGAGAGAACCCACTGTTCCCTCTCCCTGCGCGCGGAACGGATCTCGCCGACCACCCAGCACGATATAGCAAACCTGGGGCCGCCACCTGCAGCAACCTCGCGCGGCGGGCGCGCTCTTCGGCCTCCCCCGGCGCACCGGCCGCCGCACCTCGATACGCCGATTTTGAGTTCCGGACAACTTTATTTTCCCCGGCTTGCTTTTTCCGGCGCGACGAGTCTTTATAGAGCCAGCGAGCGTATGTGCCGAACGTGACGATGGCCATGAACCACAAAATTTTGTTGGTGGACGATGATCAAGACCTGCTGGTCATGTATCGCGAGATCCTGTCCAAGCTGCCCAGCCAACCGGAGATTCACACCGCCGCCAGCGGCGCGCGCGCGCTGGCGCTGCTGGAGGACGAGCCGTTCACCTTGCTGATTTGCGACCTCAAAATGCCCAAGATGGACGGCCTCCAGGTCTTGTCCATCGTCCGTCGCAAGCATCCGCAATTGCGGACCGTGGTGTTGACCGCCATCATGGATGAACAGTTCCGTTCGCGCGTTTACGCCCTCGGAGTGGACCAGTTCTGGCAAAAGCCGGGCACGGAACAAGAAATCAAACTCTTCCTGGATTGTCTGGAGTCGCTGCTGGGTCGCGAGGCGCAAAGCGGCTTTCGCGGCATGCAAAGCAAGAGCCTGGTCGATATCCTCCAGTTGGAGTGTCTTTCTCAAAGCTCCGCGGTGCTGAAAATCTCCAACGGCCCGCAAACGGCCAGGATCTGGATTCAAAACGGCGAGTTGATTGATGCGACGACGGACGACTTGACGGGCGAACCGGCTTTCCGGGCGATCCTTGCCTGGAAAACCGGCTTGTTTGAAACGCTGGCGGCCGAACCGGCCCGGCCCCGGACCATTTTCAATTCCTATCAGGCGTTGCTGCTCGAAACTGCGCAGGCGTTTGACGAGTCCAAAGCCCATGACACCGAAGTCATCACCTCTTCGGCCACGCCGGCCGGGCCGGACGCCACGCCCGTCTCGCCGCTGGCGGCGCTGATGCGTCGTCACGGTGTGGAATTCGCCCTGGAAACCAACCACACCGACCCGAAACAGTTCGAAGCCCACGGTCTGGAGAACCCGCAGCCGATGGCGGATTGGGCGCGGCAAATGATGGACCGTTTAACGTCACTGGGGGATCGCCTGCGGGCGGGACAACTCAACCAGGTCGAATGCCTGGGGCCACAGCGCCACGTCGCGATTGTGCCGCGCGGCAACGCGGAGCTGTGCATCGGGTGGAATCATAACATGTCCGGCGGAAAAATCCGGGAAACGATGAAAAAGATTCTCAATCAATGGGCTTCCTGAGTCAAATCTTCAAACCCCCCGCGGCGCCACTCTTACGGCTTCCTTCCGGGAGCTTTACGCTGGATCGCGAAGGGCGGATTATTATCTCGACGGTGGCGCAGTCGTATCCGGTGTCGTTTCTGCAAGAAATCGGCGACCAGGTGCTGGCCGCATTCAATTCGGCGCAAGCCGCGCAGTTGCCGCTGTCCGAACTCATCGTCCACTTTTCCAGTCTGACGGTGACTGCGCGCGAGTTGCGCGGCGGCGCGGTCGTATTCTTGTCGCCGCCCGAAGTGGCCGCTCCGCAAAACTGAATCGAACTCCAAGCAACCTGCTTATGCGCAATAAAAAATTGGACCGGGTCATCCAGCAGATGGAAAATTATCTGGAGTGCTGGAAGCAATTCAATCACTTCGTCAATCTGGCCCGCGGCAAGAAGTTCGGCCCGGATGATGAAAACCAATTCTTGGAGATCAAGAGCATCATCACCCAGGAGCTGGAGGTGATTTTCGCCGCCATGGATGTCTTTTCCCCCACCCGCGAAGACGTGCTCTCGCTGATCTCCAGCGCCCCCTCGCTGCGCTACCTCAGCGAATTGCACGAAGGCAACCTGCGCAGCCTGGAAAGTCAGTGGCACCGGATTTACATCGGCTGGCATTCCATCCTGGGCCAGCTCAAGGTCAAGCAGATGCAGTTGGGCGAAAAATCCCTCCGCTCCTCGATGTTTGGCGGATAGGCAAAGCAGCAGCGACCTTGTACAGGTTGCTTCCTTACGGACCAGGATTTGCCGCTTGTCAACGGCGGCAATTTATCGTCTAAACGGCGCGTGCCAGACTGGATCGCTGTCATTTTGCTCGGGGTCATTGAAGGCGTGACCGAGTTCATTCCAGTTTCTTCGACCGGACATCTGCTGATTGCCGAACGCTGGCTGCCGCGTCAGACCGATTTGTTCAACGTGGTCATTCAATGCGGCGCGGTGCTGGCGGTGATTCCGCTCTTTTCCATCCGCTGCCAGCAAATCCTCTTCCGGTTGCAGGAATCGGAAACGCGCCGCTTCCTTCTGAAAATCCTGCTGGCATTTGGGTTGACGGGGGTCGTGGGATTTGTGCTCGAAAAAAAACATTTCAAGCTGCCGGAAACCTCCACCCCTGTCGCCTGGGCGTTGCTGGTCGGCGGCATTCTGTTCGTCGCGGTTGAGCGTTGGCTGCGCGGCAAACCGTTGCGCGAAGAAGTGACCTGGACGGTGGCGCTGGTCGTTGGGGTCGGTCAACTGATCGCCGCTGTGTTCCCCGGCACCTCGCGGTCTGGCGCGACGATCTTGCTGGCGCTGGCAATGGGCTTGAGCCGTCCGGCGGCCACGGAGTTTTCGTTTCTGGTCGGCATCCCAACAATGCTGGCGGCGGGCGGATTGAAAATCTTCAAAGCGCTGCATCACCCGCCACCGGACGCGGTCCCGGAACATTGGGGGATGGTTTGCCTGGGAACAATCGTCGCCGCCCTCGTTTCGTTCATCGCGGTGAAATGGCTGTTGCACTACATCCAGACGCACACCTTCACGGCGTTCGGCTGGTATCGCATCGCGCTGGGGATTCTGCTGCTCGTTTTGTTTCGTTGACCACCGTGCGGGTCCCCCATTATTGCGGCGTAGTGGTTGCTCCACCAGGTTATTCGATGCGAACAATCTGCGGGTGGAAGTTGCGCGACCATTTCGTCAGCGAAAAGCCTTAACGCTGTTGTCCCAGCCACAGCAAAATCATCGGCACGAGAATCCCCAGCGCCAGCGAGAGCCAGATTGGCCAGCGCTGCCGACTAGAGCGAAACGCCAGCACGATGCCCAACGCAATCGTCGTGATCAGCGCCACGCACATCACGACCACGAGATAACGAAACCACGCGGTGTGGTACGCTTGCGCCGAGCCGCTGGGAAAATGCTGCTCCACGTGCACCGTGCTCAACCGCGTCACCAGCGTGTCAGCCTCGCTGCTGCCTTTCTTGCGGTCGGGATTCATCGTCTGGTACCAGCCCGTTCCCACGAAGAACAAAAGCAGCGGGGCAAAGAAACAGCCGAGGAACGTGTGAATGCGACGCAGGGATTTCATAACATTGGAAAGAGAAATCGGTCATCAGTAATCAGCAATCAGTTTGGCGCTTTTGATTTCCGTCTTCCGACATCCGGTTTCCGCCTTCCGGTCTCAAGGTTTCTCCGGTGACGGAATCCAGATTTTCTGGCCGACCCGCAACTTCGTCGGCTCCAGCTTTGGATTTGCCTTGAGGATTTGGTCCACCGTCACTTTGATGCCTTTTTCCCGGTAAGCCTGCACAATGACCGATAACGTATCGCCCGACTGGACCTCGTATTCGTAGCCCTTGCCTCGGTCGGCCGTTGCCGTCGGAGCGGTGTCGGTCACTGGCGCCTTCGAACGCGGTGGCGGAGCGGTTATTGCTTTCCCAAGCTTGCTGATTTCCTTCAAGATTAACTCCTTGTCATCCGCCCGTTTCCTGTCGATCTCCTGGATTTTTTCGGCAAGGTGTCGCAAATCTTCTTCGCTGGCATAATTGGCGCGGGGACGCGACTGCTGTTCGCGCAAACTTTCAATTTCCTTCGCAAGCGCGGCGATGCGCTTTTGCTGCTCCGTCTGCGCGGCGAGCAAGTCGTCCACCGCGCTGCTGAGGCGTTTGTAACGTTCTTCCGCCGCGTCGCGGTCGGCCTTGGCGGCGGCAGCGGCGGCGTCCTGAGCCCGCAGGGCGGGTGTGATTGAGAGGAGACTGGCAATGAGAAAAATGGAAATCCGTTTCATAGGTGGAACATAGAAAGGTCGCGTTCCGAGTTCAAGGTTCAAAGTTCGGGAATCTGGCGCAGCAGTGATCCGATCTGGCAGCGTAGTCACCGGCTGTGGAATTCCTCTGGACGCGACACGTTCGCAAGCTCAAACTCGGAGCCATGAACCTTGATAGGACCAACTTCGTTGAGTATTTATAGCTTTGGCATCAGTGGACAATATGTATGACTAGAATCTCATGCTCAACTCAGAAATACGGCGCAGTATTCATTGTCTTGGGCACGTCTGCTATCGTCGCCCTTGGTTGTATCGGAATTTCTTTCAGACAGCTTCTAGCACAATTGCATACACGACCTATCACGCCGAAGGAGGGATTTCATATCTTGGAGGCCCTCGAAGCTTTATGGTTCTTTGCATGTCCCGGACTGTGCATTTTGCTTATCATCGCCGGCAGCCTTCTGGTCCGAAGTGCCAAACCCCCTAAAGGAAATTAGCCTCTAAGCAGGCGTCTAACCAGGAGGAGTGAAGTAAGCCCGTCCCTGCAACTTTGGACTTTTGGCTTCGCACTTTGGATTTAAGCTGGCCGCGTGACGGTTCTGGAAGTCATTCATCGCAGTTCGGAGTTCTTGACCAAAAAGGGTGTGGAATCGCCGCGACTACAAGTTGAACTACTGCTGGCGCATTTGCTCCGCCTTCCGCGTATGAAGTTGTATCTGAATTTCGAGCGCGTGCTGACGTCTGCCGAACTCGACAGGCTCCGCGAACTGGTCAGACGGCGCGGCCATCGTGAGCCGCTGCAACACATCGTTGGCACCACTTCGTTTTGCGGTCTGGAGCTGGCCGTGAATCGCCACGCGCTGATTCCGCGTCCGGAAACCGAACTGCTCGCCGAACGCGCGTGGCAGTTTCTCCACCAACAGCCCACGGTGTTGGAGTCCACGCTTCAGCGTGCGCCGCTTTCCGAACAGCCTGAAGGCTGGACTCCAACGGCCTTGGACTTCGGCACGGGCAGCGGTTGTCTGGCCATCACGCTCGCGATCAAATGTCCGACGGCACAATTGTTCGCCATCGATATTTCGAGCGAAGCATTGGAACTAGCCCGCCAAAATGCAGTCCGACATGGCGTAGAAGCACGGATTCAGTTTCTTGCCAGCGATGGTTTTGCCGCCTTGCCGAACGGGGTGCGCTTCAACCTCATCGTCGCCAATCCTCCTTACATTTCGAGCGCGACCATCGCCACTCTGGCTCCCGAAGTGCGCGATCATGATCCGCGGCTGGCGTTGGACGGCGGCACGGAAGGTTTGGATTTTTATCGGCGGCTCGCCAAGGAAGCCACGCCGTATTTGCGACCGGACGGACGAATCATGTTGGAACTGGGTGATGGGCAGTCCGACAAGGTGAGCGAAATCTTTCATCAACAAAAGTGGGTTGTCGAAGCGGTGCAGGAGGATTACAGTCGGCAACCGAGAATTTTAGTGGCGCGTCCGACAGGTTAGCCGCTCGTTAAAAAAGTAGCCGCCGAGGTAACGAGGCGGAAAATATCGGGGCATTACAGCCGGAGTCCGCCTCGTTACCTCGGCGGCTACGGGCGAATCGTCCGCATTCGACGGGCGGGTTGGTCAACGCGGGCGTCAATGTTGGTGTTGAATTCATTTTTGATTTTGCATGGACAGCTTGATGATCAAAGGTGGCGTGCCGTTGCGCGGCGAGGTCACGATCAGCGGGGCGAAGAACGCCGTGCTGCCGATCATGGCCGCGACGTTGCTCACCGCTGAGCCGTGCGTCATCCGCCGCGTGCCGAAACTGACCGACGTGGAATTCATGGGGCAGATTCTGACGTCGCTCGGCGCGAAGGTAAACTTGGAGGGCGACACGCTGCGCGTGCAGGCGGAGAAGGTTCAAGGTGTGGGCGATTACGAGTTGATCCGTAAAATGCGCGGCTCGATCTGTATCATGGGACCGCTGTTGGGCCGGTTGAGGAAAGCGACGGTATCACTGCCCGGCGGCTGCGTCATCGGCGCGCGCCCGATTGATCTGCATTTGAAAGGGTTCGAAGCGCTCGGAGCAAAAATCAAGATTGAAGGTGGCTACGTTCAGGCGCGGGCCAGGCGGCTGGCGGGCGCGGATTTGTTTCTCGGCGGGCGCGCCGGTTGCACGGTGCTGGGCACGGCCAACGTGATGATGGCGGCGGTGCTGGCGGACGGCGTGACGATGATTGAAAGCGCCGCGTGTGAGCCGGAAGTGGTGGACCTCGCAAATTTCCTCAATGCGATGGGAGCGAAAGTTCAGGGGGCGGGCAGTCCCACTGTGACCATCACCGGCGTGAAGAAGTTGCACGGCGCCGAGCACGAGGTGATTCCCGACCGCATCGAGGCGGCGACCTACGCCATCGCCGCTGCCGCGACGAGAGGGGAAGTCACTTTGCTGGGTGCGCGCGCTGATCACATGCACGCGGTGCTGGACAAATTGCGCGAGGCCGGCGTCAATGTGGAGCGCAATGGTTCGGCGTTGAAGGTGCGCCGCAATGGTCGCTTGAAACCGGTGGACATCACCACGCTGCCCTACGCGGGTTTCCCCACCGACGTGCAGGCGCAAATGATGGTGTTGATGGCGTTGACCCAGGGCATCAGCATCATCACGGAACGCATTTTTGAAGCGCGCTTCATGCATGTCAGCGAACTGGCGCGGTTGGGAGCGGACATCGCCATTGAAGGTCCGAGCGCCATCGTCAAGGGCGGCAAACCGTTGAGCGGCGCGCCGGTGATGGCCAGCGATTTGCGCGCGTCGGCGGCATTGGTGATTGCCGGTCTGGTGGCGCGTGGCCGGACCGAAGTGAAGCGCGTCTATCATCTGGACCGAGGTTACGAGAATATTGATGGAAAACTGCGGCAACTGGGTGCCCGCGTCGAACGGATGGAAGAATCATGACAAAAGTAATCAGCGTCTTCGTCATCGTCCTCGTCCTCTACGGTGGATGGGAACTTTTTTTATACTGGGAAAAGGTCCGAGACGAAAAGGAATCGAGTCGAAAAGCGGCGACGGCGGCGCAAGTTGTCCCGGAACAATTGCCGGGCATGCCCTACACCTTGGAGCCGACGTTGCAGGCGGCGCAAAAGGGCGGCGCCGCCGGTCTGAAGAACTGGTTGCGCCAGTACCGCAGCAAGGTCACCGACCCGCGACTCGCGTGGATCGAGTTGGATTACGTCGTCCTTGTCGCCCGTGATGACCCCGCAGAGGCGCGTCGGGTGTTCGCTGGCGTCAAGCAGCGGACGACGCCGGCGTCGCCGGTTTACGAGCGCGTGAAACAACTGGAAAAGACGTACGAATAAGTCAGTTTCACAAAGAGCAATCCAGCGAGGAACTTTTTGCTGGCTAGACTGACGGTGAAGACTTAGGGTGGCAACAGGCAAGCCATCAAACAACGCATTTGAATTATGGACGTGATTTTTAATTGCCCGCACTGCGACCAGGAACTGGCAGTTGATAGCGGCGGGGCCGGCCAGTCAATCGAATGCCCTTCCTGCGGCGAGTCGATCGTCATTCCCGTGGCAACGGCCGCCAATCTCAAAGCCGCGCCCGCACCCGTAGCCACCCCGCGATCATCTGGTGGCCAGCCGGCCAGCGCCATCGCCGCTTCGGCGGCGGCGAAAGAAGACAAGCACTTCTCGGTGCCAGTGCGTAACAAGCCGACCGAGCAGTTGATTGAAAAACCGCTGGCACCGCTCGAAGTGGCGGCCAAGGAAAGCGACAAGGTGATGCGGGTAAAAACCATCCGGCACACGGATTGCGTTGAGGTCGGTCACGACCGCTTTGATGAAATCGTCACCAATTTTCTGGGCAAGATCGGCGAAACCAACATCGTCAGCATCAACACGCTTTCGTACACGCACCTGGACGTCGGCACGCAGAAGTTGATCACGGATTACGGCGTGATGATTGTTTACAAGGGTTGAGGCCAAGGAGCCTGGATTCGGATTGCCATGGAGGTTCGCCCTTCTTGACTTGCCTCAGCCCGCTCATTACGCTTTCCCCATGCAACGATGGTCTGTCCGTTTCTTGTTACTCGCGTTTTGCGTGATGGCCTTCCCACAGCGTTCGCCGGCGCCGCTCATCTTTCGGGCGGGCGAAGGCTGGACCTATGAGCCGGTGGGTGGTGAAGGTAAATGGCAACGCACCCGCGCCAAGGACCAGTTGGAGGTGGCCCAGACCGCCTTCGACAAAAAAGATTACAGCCTCGCTCGGAAAGCCGCGCGGCGCGTGGTGAAGCAATGGCCGCTTTCCGATTACGCGCCGCACGCGCAATATCTGGTCGGGCGCTGTTATGAAGCGCGGAAGCAGGATGAAAAGGCGTTCAAGGAATATCAACGCGTCCTCGAAAAATTTCCGAAGATCGAAAACTACCAGGAAATCCTCCAGCGCCAGTACGCGATCTGCAACCGATTCCTGGGCGGCCAATGGTTCAAGCTCTGGGGCTACATCCCGTTCTTCCCCTCCATGGAACGCACCGCCGGGATGTACGAGAAGGTTGTCAAGAACGGGCCGTACAGCGACGTGGCGCCGCAGGCGCAAATGAACATCGGCGCCGCCCGCGAGAAACAATCGGACTTCCCCCAGGCCGTCAAGGCCTACGAACGCGCCGCCGACCGGTATCACGACCAGAAAAAAGTCGCCGCGGATGCGCTCTACCGGGCGGGACTGGCGTACAACAAGCAAGCCAAGACCGCGGAATACGATCAGAACACCGCCGCGCAGGCCATCGCCACCTTCACCGATTTCATGACGCTGTATCCGGACGACCCCCGCGTGTCGCAGGCGCAAAAAATTGTTGGCTCATTGAAAACCGAACAGGCGCGCGGCAGCTATCAGATCGCCCGGTTTTACGAGAAGAACAAACGCTTGAACGGCGCGTTGATTTATTACAACGACGTGCTGATTCAGGACCCGAAGTCCCAATACGCCACCGACGCCCGGCTACACATCGACACACTCAAGAAACGGACGGTGTCTGCGGGCAAGTAACATGCGATTGAGTTCACTGTTCCTGGGAAGTTTTGTCGCGCTCGGTCTGACCGGCTGCGCCGGTTACAAGCTCGGCCCCAGCAACGGCCTGGCCCCGGGCGCCAAATCAGTCCAGATCAATCCGTTCGCCAATCAAACACTGGAGCCGCGCCTCAGCGAAGCCGTCACTTACGCGATGCGCAAGAATTTGCAGCAGGACGGGACGTTCCGCCTCGATACCCACGGCGACGGCGACATCATCGTGACTGGTGTCATCACTCACTACGCCCGCTCGCCGCTGAGTTTTCAACCCACGGACATTGTCACCGTGCGCGATTACCGGTTGCACATGACGGTGCAAATCAGCGCGCGCGAGCGGAGCAGTGGCAAGGTGATTCTGGACCGCGCCGTGTCCGGCTTCACCACTCTGCGTGTGGGCAATGATCTGACCAGCGAAGAGCGCCAGGCCATCCCGTTGCTGGCCGATAATCTCGCCAAGAACGCGACTTCATTGCTGGCCGATGGTTCGTGGTGAGGCGACTTGTTGGCAGGAGCAAATCGCAACCTGACTGTTTTTCCTTTGGATTGGCGAGTAAGTCCGCTCAAATTGATTTCCTGGTTGGCAAAACAAATTGAAACGATGAAAACCAAAGCGGAAGCAGCGCTCGAAATCTTCCAACAGGCCGAAGGCAAGGAAGTAGGCGTGGGGCAATGGCAGGAGATCACGCAGGAACGGATCAACCAGTTTGCCGGGGCCACGCTCGATCACCAGTTCATCCACACCGACCCCGAAAAGGCCGCGCGGCTTTCGCCCTACAAGACCACCATCGCGCATGGTTTCCTAACGCTGTCCCTGATTCCGCATTTGAACCAGAGCGTTCCTCCACTCGATCCCAAAACGTCCGAAGGGTTGGTGATGGGAATCAATTATGGGTCAGACAAGGTGCGGTTTGCTGCGCCGGTCAAGGTCAACTCCCACGTCCGTTCGCGGTTGGCCCTGATTTCGGCGGAGTTGAAGGCGCCGAACACAATCCAGCTTAAACACAAAGTCGTCGTCGAGATTAAGGGTGAAGACAAACCGGCTTGCGTGGCGGAAACCCTCAGCCGTCTGGTTTACGAATAGACGCATTTGCGGTTTGAGTTCGGACGGCCCGCAAGTCAGACTCTCGATTCAGCCAGCGCAGCCATGAATGCACAAACTCTGACCCGCCGCGAATTTCTCGCTTCCTCCGCTCTGTTACTTTTGGCCGCGGCAACTCACGGTGCCGAACCCGCCGCCGAAAAGCCCGAACCAATCATCGACATTCATCAACACACCAACTACCACGGGCGGACGGACGAACAAATGATCGCCCATCAACGCGCGATGGGAATCACACAAACGATTCTGTTGCCCGCCGGCCGTGTGGTTGACCGGCCGTCAACTCACGACGGCAACTCGAATGGCCTCGCCGCACAATGCGGCGGCAATGAAACCGCGCTGGCGATGCACAAACAATTGCCGAAGGAGTACGTTTTTGGCGCCAACGAAGTGACCGACCTGCCAGAAGCGCGGGCCGAGATTGAAAAATATTTGAAACTGGGTGGCGTGATCATCGCTGAACAGAAATTCGGCATCGACTGTGATTCGCCGCCCATCGAAATGGTGGCGGAACTGGCGCAGGAATATCGCGTTCCGGTGTTGCTCCATTTTCAACACGAGACCTACAATCTCCACTTCGAACGCTTCCACAAAATCCTGGAGAAATTTCCGAAGGTGAACTTCATCGGCCACGCGCAAACCTGGTGGGGCAACATCGACAAGAACCACGACCAAAAAGTCCTTTATCCGAAAGGCAAGGTCACACCCGGCGGCATCACCGATCGTTGGCTGGCTGAATATCCGAACATGTATGGCGATCTCTCCGCCGGTTCAGGACTCAATGCGTTGACGCGCGACGAGGAGTTCACGCACGGCTTTTTGGAACGTCATCAGAACAAACTGCTTTATGGCAGCGACTGCGCCGACACCATTGGACGCGGTCCCGGTTGTCAGGGCGCGCAAACCATCGCCGCCATCCGGCGTTTGTCAGCCAGCAAGGCGATTGAGCGAAAACTGCTCTACGAAAACGCGAAGAAGATGTTCCGGCTTTGAAGTGGGCAGCGCCGGTCATTTCAAATTCTCATCGAAGAGCTGGTAGGCGATCTGCCGCATCGCATCCGGGAAATCGTGACCGCAATCAGGATGTTCGACACGGAGATTTTTCGGCACACTATAAAGTTGATAAATCTGCGAAGCCGCCATGGCGACTTCATCCACGCTACGCCATCTGAAATTCGTGTCGCCCAACGGCGCATTGATGAAGACCGGCCGCGGCGCGAGTGCGCCGATCATTTCGTGAAAGTCGAACGGGATGTCCGCCAGCCGACCGCGATAGTCGGCGAGTTTGAGCATGTAACGGGTCTGGCACCAGCCGCGTTCGGGCTGCCAGTTTTTTGGATCGCCGTCGTAGTAATCGAGAAAAGAATCCAACCCGCAACTGGAGACGATCACCTTGATGCGTTGATCGAACACGGCCGTATAGACCGAGTTGTGCCCGCCGAGTGAATGGCCGATCGTGCCGAATTTTCCTTTCTTCACGAACGGCAGCGATTCGAGGAGGTCGAGTCCGCGGATATTGTCCCAGATCGCTTTCATCGTGCCGCTCTGATAACCAAGCGCTTTGAGGTCGGGCGCGTAGTTGGCCAGCAAGGGATACGGCGGGGCCAGGCAAACATAACCGCGCTGAACGAGTTCAACGCCGTATTCGTCATGCGGACTCTTGCCCAGACCCACGACGACTTTCTGGCCGAGCGCATGGGTTTGGTGCAGGCAAAGAATGGCGGGAAATTTCCTCCGCACTTTCAAGGCTTCTTTGGGAATGAGCAGGTAAGCCGGGACTCGCGAATTTGGCTCGGACGAATATGTGATGAACCGTCGGATGTAATAACCGCAGTCCACCTCCTCCTCAATTTTCACGTCGAGCGGGCAACGCTTTTCTTTGTCCGGCAGCGGCCCCATGACTTCCTGCATTGCCGCAACAATGGTAGCACGGCGTTTCTGCCAATCAGCCTTCGATTTAACCGGCAGGACTTCGCCCTTGCTGTTTCGGTAAATGAGCAGGTTCGTCCGCTCCAACCGTGGATAGGTTGGAGGCGTTTCATCGGTGACTGCTGTAGCATCGCTCGTCGCGACCCAGGCCACGATAAAACCCAAAAACCCAGTCACCCAGCGAAGCTGAAAGGAGTTGTCTGGTGTCATCGCGGAATGATTGATGGCCGGTGGTGCGGCGTCAATCTTCGTTCCTGGATCACGCGGCCAGAGAAGGGAAAAGACTGGAGCGGGCGTTCCAATCCTGCCAATCGCGCGGGCGGGCGAATTGGTCTTTGACAGAAACCCGGTTGATTTGGCAAGGTCTCGCCTCAATTT
The DNA here is from genome assembly GCA_016200005.1 of Verrucomicrobiota bacterium. Lineage (NCBI taxonomy): Bacteria > Pseudomonadati > Verrucomicrobiota > Verrucomicrobiota bacterium. The sequence continues at coordinate 18,071 of JACQFP010000031.1, forward strand.
TAGTGACACTTTGGTTTAACCCAGCAGGCGGCTGAAGTTGCAGCATCTGGCAGTATTTGGCTCAAAATTTATGGCAGAATTAGTTGGCAATCTTTTGGTTGCTCAATCGGGCGGCCCTACCGCCGTCATCAACGCGAGTCTCGCCGGCGTGATTCAGGAAGCCGGCAGACACGAATGCATCGAGGAAATTTACGGCAGCTTGAACGGCATCCTCGGCCTCCTCAACGAGGACTTGATGGACATCAACGAGGAAAAAGCGCGCACCATCGAAGGGCTGAAATTCACCCCTGCCGCGGCGCTCGGCACGTGCCGATACAAGATCGATTTTAAGAAAAAACCCGAACAGGCCGCGCGCGACATGGATCGCATGTTCGAAGTTTTCCAGGCGCATAACATCCGGTATTTCTTTTATATCGGCGGCAACGATTCCCAAGACACCGCGAACAAAATCCATGAGGAAACCGTCAAGCGCGGTTACGAGGTGCGGGTCATCGGCATCCCCAAAACCATCGACAATGACCTGCCGCACACCGACCACTGTCCCGGTTACGGGTCGGTCATTAAATACAACGGCGCGACCGTGATGGAGATCGCCGCGGACGTGGGCAGCATGGCCACCGACGCCGGCATGTGCTGCTTCATCGAAGTCATGGGGCGCGGAGCGGGTTGGATTGCGGCGGGCACGGTGCTCGCCAAACGCGCCGCCTTCGAAGCGCCGCACATCATTCTGGTGCCGGAGATTCTGTTTGATGAAGCCGCGTTTCTAAACCGCGTCAAAGAAACGATCGCCCAACTAAAATGCTGCGTCGTGGTCGTGGGCGAAGGATTGAAAAATGCCGCCGGCGAAGTCATCGCCGCTGACAAGTCGCGACTCGACGCCTTCGGCCACCCGGTGCTTTCCGGGGCCGCCGAACATCTGGGTGAGCTGGTAAAAAAGAAGCTGGATCTCAAGACCCGGACCCTGAAGCTGGGTTACGCGCAACGCGCCGCGGCGCATTTCGCCAGCGCCTTGGACGCCAACGAGGCGGCGGCCTGCGGCGAAGCGGCGGTGCGTGCCGCCATTAACGGCACCAGCGGCTTCATGGTCAAAATCGTCCGCCTGCAAAACAATCCGTACCGGTGGACAACTGATTTGCAGGATTTGAAGGACATCGCCAACGTGGAGCACCTGATTCCACGCGACTGGATCAGCGCGGACGGTTTCATGCCGAACGAGAAATTCATCGAGTACGCCCGCCCGCTCATCGAAGGGGAAGTCAAAGTGCCGATCGAGGGCGGCCTGCCCAAATTCGTGGCGTTGGAAAAAGTTCGCGCGGACAAGAAACTGCCTTCCCGTTCCTGATTCGTGGTCAAGCAGCGTCTTTTCGGAGGAAGATCGCCTTCGTCATTAAAATCATGAAAGGCGATGGCAACGAATACGTGGGATTGCCGCACGTCTGGGATGCGCAGCAAAATTTCGTGGACCCTAAAACCAGTCCGACACCGCTCGATCCTTGGGAGAAATACGCGCAAGGGCTGCTCCTGTCCAACGAGTTTGTCTTTGTCGAGTGACGAGGCAAATCCGTCACCGAGGCGATCCGGCACTTCCGTCAGTCAACAATGACCTGCCAGACCGAAACTGAAATCCGCGCTTGGTGGAAGTGGCTGATTACTCTAAGGTGATTTTGGCATAGGCCCGACAAATCAAAAGCTTGTGGTTAAAGAAGGCCGCCGCGCCCGGCGTAAGGCGGCAGTCAATTTCCTGATCGATTCGGGTGCGGTTTACAGCCTGGTGCCCGGTTTAACGCTCAAGAAGCTGGGCATTCGTCCTTACCGCAAGGTGGATTTTAGCCTCGCCGATGGGAGGACCGTCACGCGTCAGTTAGGCGACGCCTACTTCGAGTTCGGAGGCGACGGCGGCGCCGCACCGGTCATCTTCGGCGAAAAAGGTGATGAGCCGCTTCTCGGCGCGACAACCCTCGAGAGCATTGGACTGGTGTTGGACCCGTTTAAGCGGCGACTGATTCCGATGCGCATGTCGCTGGCCTAAGGCTGGCGGCGGGCCAGTCTAACGGAAGCCTACGGTACAATCTGTCTTCCTGCCGGTTGTGGTTCTACACCCTTCGATTGGTTTGCTTCGTTCCCTCTGCCACTCAACACTCGACACCTGTCACCCTTTGCGGCTTACTTTGCGCCGTTTGAATGAACACTGAACTCCTGACCAAAGCCAAATCGCTCGGATTTTCCGACCGGCAGATCGCGCATTTAACCGGCACGACCGAGGACGCGGTGCGGGCCGAGCGCAAGCAACTCGGCCTCGTGCCGAGCTACCGGCTCGTGGACACTTGCGCCGCCGAGTTCGAGGCTTACACGCCGTATTACTACTCCACTTACGACCGTGGCGATGACGAGGTCAAAGGCAATACGGCAAAGAAGGTGATGATTCTCGGTGGCGGTCCAAATCGCATCGGGCAGGGGATTGAATTCGATTACTGCTGCGTCCACGCCGCTTTCGCGCTCAAGGAGGACGGGTTTGAAACGATTATGGTGAACTCGAATCCGGAAACCGTTTCCACGGATTATGACACGAGCGACAAACTTTTTTTTGAGCCGCTTACGTTGGAAGACGTGCTGCACATTTACGAACGGGAGAAATGCTGGGGCGCCATCGCGCAGTTCGGCGGCCAGACGCCGCTCAATCTCGCGCTGGGCCTGCAGAAGAACGGCGTCAACATCATCGGCACCTCGCCCCAGAGCATTGAGATTGCTGAAGATCGCAAGATGTTCGCCGCGATGCTGCGCAAGCTCGACATTCCCCAGCCCCCCAATGGCCTGGCCACCAATGAAGCGGAAGCGCTGACCGCCGCCAAACAATTGACCTATCCGGTGCTGGTGCGGCCTTCGTTCGTGCTCGGCGGCCGCGCGATGCAGATCGTGTATTCCGACGCGGAATTGCAACACTATATGCGTTTTGCGGTGGAAGCGTCGCCGGAGCGGCCCGTGCTCGTGGACAAGTTTCTCGAAGACGCGACGGAGGTGGATGTGGATTGCATTGCGGACGTGGGGCATTTTGAAAATCCGAAATCCGAACAAGGCATGATCGTCATCGGTGGGATGCTCGAACACATCGAATATGCCGGCGTCCATTCCGGCGACGCGGCAATGGTGCTGCCGCCGCACACGTTGTCGCAGAAAGTCATCGCCATCATTCGCGAATACACGCACGCGATGGCGCGCGAGTTGAAAGTGATCGGGTTGATGAACGTCCAATACGCCGTCAAAGGCGATTCGGTCTTTGTGTTGGAAGTCAATCCCCGCGCCTCGCGCACCGTGCCGTTCGTCAGCAAAGCGATTGGCTTTCCGCTCGCCAAACTCGCCGCCCGAGTGATGGCTGGAAAAACCTTGAAGGAACTCGGATTCACACAGGAAATCTGGCCGAAGTATTGGGCGGTGAAGGAATCGGTCTTTCCATTCAACCGCTTTCATGGTCAGGACATTCTGCTCTCACCGGAAATGCGTTCGACCGGGGAAGTCATGGGCTTGGACACGGACCTGGGTGTCGCTTACGCCAAATCGCAGATGGCGGCCAACGCGCCGCTGCCGATGAGCGGCTGCGTGTTCATCAGCGTGAGCGATGCCCACAAAACTGAAGTAGCCGGCGTCGCCCGACAGTTTGCCGACCTTGGTTTTGAGATTGTCGCCACCAGCGGCACGGCGGCGGTTCTGGAAAAGGCAGGCCTCAAGGTGCAACGGACGTTCAAACTCGCCGAAGGCCGGCCCAACGCGCTCGACCTGCTCAAGAACCGCGAGATTCAACTCGTCATCAACACACCCGCCGGGCAAACGCCGCGCGCTGACGAGGTAAAAATCCGCACGACCGCTGTCTATACCAACACGCCGATCATGACGACCTTAAGCGGCGCCAAGGCCGCCGCCTTGGGCATTGCCGCGCTGAAAAAGAGCGCCTACGAAGTGAAGACTTTACAGGAGTATCATTGAGTTGGAGTTCAAGCTTCAGCTTGCCGGCCGTTGTCGCGCTCGCCGCACAAGCTGAAGCTTGAACTCCAACTTTTTCTCCCAAATCACAACCGGCAGTGATAAGACTCCGCCCATGAAAGCAGCCACCTCCGATTTGTTGCCACTACTGAAGCAATACTTCGGCTTCACTTCCTTTCGTCCCTTGCAGGAGGAGATCATTCGCGAATCGCTGGCAGGCAAGGACGTGTTCGCGCTGTTGCCAACCGGCGGCGGCAAATCGCTTTGCTTTCAGTTGCCCGCGATGGCGCAACCGGGCTTGACCGTCGTGGTTTCACCGTTGATTGCACTGATGAAAGATCAGGTGGACGGGCTGCAAGCCAGCGGTGTCCCGGCGACGTTCCTGAACTCCTCGCTCGCCGCGGGCGAATCGCGCCCGCGACTGCGCGGGTTGCATAATGGCGAGTTCCGGCTGCTCTATGTCGCGCCCGAACGGCTGATGTTGTCCGGCTTTCTCGACGACTTGCAACGTTGGAACGTGAAACTGATCGCTGTGGATGAGGCACATTGCATCAGCGAGTGGGGGCATGATTTTCGCCCGGAATATCGACAGCTCGCGAACTTGCGGGAGCGTTTCCCGAAAGTTCCGTTCATGGCGCTCACCGCGACGGCAACGGAGCGCGTCCGCGCCGACATCGTCACGCATTTGAAATTGCGCGAGCCGGGTTGCTACGTGGCGAGTTTCAATCGCCCGAACCTCACCTACCACGTCGTCGCCAAGAGCAAACCTTACGATCAACTGCTGGAATTCGTGCGCGCGCGGCCAAAGGAGAGCGGCATTGTTTACTGTCAATCGCGCAAGACCACCGAGCGCGTGGCGGCGAATCTGACCGAGGACGGCGTGAAGGCGCGACCGTATCACGCTGGACTCACGCCGAAGGAGCGTTCAGACCATCAGGAACTTTTTCTCCGGGACGAAGTGCGCGTGATTTGCGCGACCATCGCCTTCGGCATGGGCATCAACAAGCCGAATGTGCGCTTCGTAGTGCACTACGACCTGCCGAAGAACATCGAGGGCTATTACCAGGAGACCGGTCGCGCGGGCCGCGATGGGTTGCCGAGCGAATGCGTGTTGCTTTTCAGCGCCGGCGACGTGGTGAAACAGACACAGTTCATCAACGAGAAACCCGATCCGAAGGAACAGCAAATCGCTCGCGCACAGTTGCAGCAGATGGTGCACTACGCGGAGTGCGCGGGCTGCCGGCGGCGAGAATTACTCGCCTATTTCGGCGAAGAGTTTGGTGGAGATTCCCCTCACCCGACCTTCGGCCACCCTCTCCCCATCGGATGGGGAGAGGGCCGGGGTGAGGGGCCGTCTTCACAAGGCAAACGATCAACATCCGAAGTCAACTGTGGTGCATGCGACAACTGTCTTTCACCGCGCGAGACGTTCGACGGCACCATTGCGGCGCAGAAATTTCTTTCCTGCGTTTATCGCATCCATGAAAAGAATCGGTTCGACGTCGGCTTGAATCACGCAGTGGAGGTGCTGACCGGCGCGGACACGGAGAAGATACGCAAGTGGGGGCACGAGCGGCTTTCCACCTACGGCATCGGCAAGGAACACAGCCGCTCGGAGTGGGCGGCAATTGGCCGCGAACTCATCCGGCTTGGCCTGTTGCGACAATCGACGGGAAAATTCACCGTGCTGGAACTCACGGACGCGGGAATGGCCGTCCTCAAAAAACGCCAACCTGTGACCCTCACCAAACCGGTCACCGCACCGGAAGCCAAAGTCCATCGTGTCGGCGAAATCGCTTGCGACGAAGTCTTGTTCGATCGTCTGCGCCAACTCCGCAAGCAACTGGCCGATGAACGCGATGTGCCGGCATACATTGTTTTCTCGGACGTGGCGCTGCGCCAGATGGCGCGGGACTATCCGGCCACCGATCGCGAGTTTTCCCGCATCAGCGGTGTTGGCGAAAAGAAACTGCGCGAATTTGGCGAGATGTTCCTGGGCGAAATTGCTGTGCACTTGCGAATGAACCCGCGCCAGATTTTTGCGGAGGATTCGTTCGCCGCGCCCTCGCCGCCTCCTCCACGCCGCAGTCTGGGCGATTCGGCGCGCGAAACGTTGCGGCGTTTCCGTTCCGGGAAAACCGTCGAACAGATCGCGCGTGAACGGGAAGTCACGACGGGCACCATTTACGGACATCTCGCGGAAGCGATGGAGCGCGGCGAGCCGCTGGAGTTGGACCATTTTCTCACCGCGGAAGAGCAGGCCAAGATCGCGGCGGCGTTCGCCCGGACCGGGTTTGGGAATCTGGGCGGCGCGCGGGAATTTCTCTGTGGACAAGTTGATTACGGTCTGCTGCGAATCTATCGCGCCGCCCAGGCCCGCACGACGCGCGCCGTTGGCGGCCTGTCAGGACACGGTTGATTTCCCGGCCGCGACCGCCAATTTTTTTCTGGCTTTCGTGCGGAGTAGAGCTTAATGACGGGGAAGTGGGCCGGGAAACTTCCCTCCGGTCGTTGTAATTTGTTTGAATTTAAACCCAGACTTATCGGCTGCGCGCCGCGAAGAAATGACAATGATTGCAAATAAAACAGTTGATATTCTGCTGGTCGAAGATGATCCCGATGACGCAGAACTAACCTTGTCGGCGCTCAAGCAGCACAATGTCGGAGGCAAAGTGGTGCACGTGATGGACGGGGATCAGGCGCTGGATTTCATTTTCTCCACCAGTCTTTACGGAAATTGGGAGGCCGAAAGCGTGCCCAAGGTCATCCTGCTGGACCTGGGTCTGAGCAAGGTTGGCGGCATGGAGGTGCTGCGGGAATTGAAAAGCGAGGAGCGCACCCGAACCATCCCGGTCGTCGTCATGACTTCGACGAAAGACGAATTGAAAATCGTGGAGAGCTACAAGCTGGGCGTGAACAGTTTTGTGGTCAAACCGAACGACGTCAAAGAATACAAGCAGGTGGTTGGCGATATCGGCAAGTATTGGTTGACTGTCAATCAGGCCCCGCATCACTGAGCGACACAGCCGGTTGCTTCCCTCACCGTTTCGCCCGACGCCTGCCTTCAGCCTGGCACCGGTGCCACCGAAAACAGCGAAGCGCAACTCCTGAAAAGGCAAGGTGTTGAACGCGAGCTGGCAGTCCACAGCATCCTTCCTTCTTGTCACTGTGCCGTGCCGGGCTATGATTTAGCCCGGTGTAACTTTAATCCATGAACGAACCGGATCCAAAACCCCTTGAGAAGCTGGCCACCGGCGAGCCGATTCGCGTCCTGAACGTGGATGATTCGGCGGATTTTCGTGCGTTGGTGAAGGAGGTTTTGGAAAAGGAGCACCGCGGCTTCGAGGTCACTGAGGCGGCCAGTCGGGCGGAGTTTGAGTCGCGCCTGGCCGAGCGCGCCTACGACCTGGTTTTGACGGATTTCCACATGCAAAATTTTCTCGGCTTGCACGTGCTCGATGCCATCCAGGCCAAAGACCCGCGCGTGCCCGTGGTGATTTTCAGCGGCACCGGTTCGGAAGCCTCGGCGGTCGAATGCATGAAACGCGGGGCGACCGACTACGTGCTCAAATCCCCGGAGCAAGTGCAGCAACTGGCGCAAACCATCCAGGCCGCCATTGAAAAGCAACGGCTGCTGGCGGAGCGCGCCCGGGCGGTGGAGGCCTTGCGCGAGAGTGAGGAGCGTTATCGCAGCCTGTTCGAAAACGCCCACGATCTGGTTTACACGCACGATCTGGACGGCAATTTCACCTCATACAACAAGACGGCTGAGCGCATCAGCGGATATCCGCGGGACCAAGCGTTGCAGATGAACATTGCCGACCTGGTGGCGGCGGAATCCCTGGCGAAGGTCCGCACCATGATTGACCGCAAGCTCGCCGACAGCGACGCGACGATTTACGAAGTGGAGATCATCACGCGAAACGGCAGCCGTGTCCCGCTGGAAGTCGCCACCAAGTTGATCTACCGGCAGGGCCAGCCGGTTGGCGTTCAAGGCATCGGCCGCGACATTACCGAGCGCAAGCGGGCGGCGGCGGCGTTGGCGGAAAGTGAAAACCGTTTGCGCACGATCATCGAGACGCAGCCGGAGTGCGTGAAGCTGCTGGCGCGGGACGGCACGTTGCTGGAGATGAATCCCGCCGGGCTGGCCATGCTCGAGGCCACTTCGGTCGAGGATGTCGTGGGCCATTCAGTCTTTCCCATCATCGCGCCGGAGCATCAAAGGAATTTTCGCGCGCTGCTGGACGCCGTTTTTCGTGGTGAATCCTCCCGGCTAGAGTTCGAGGTGATCGGTTTGAAAGGCACCCGCCGCTGGCTGGAGACCCATGCAGTACCCCTTCGCGATCCCGCGGACCCCGGCAACATCAAGGCGCAGCTCTCCGTGACGCGCGACATCAGCGAACGCAAGCGGGCGGAAGAAACCCTGCGGCGAACAGAAGAACTGTATCGTCAGGCCATCATTGGCGCGGGTGCCGTGCCCTATCTGCACGACTATAAAACCGAAACCTTCACTTTTATCGGGGAGGGCATTCAGCAGATGACCGGTTACACGGCCCAGGAAATGACTCCGAAACTTTGGAATCAAATATCACTCCAGGTCGTCATGCGCGGCGAAGCCGCCGGCTTGACGCAGGAGGAGGCCCGCCGACGCACCCGCGCTGGTGAATTCCTGCATTGGCAGAGCGACGGTTTGATTCTGACTCGGGATGGAGAAAAGCGCTGGATCGCCGACAACTCCATCGAAATACTCGATGAACACGGCACACCCACCGGCTCGATCGGCATTCTTCAGGATATTACCGAGCGCAAGCGCACCGAGCAGGAACTGTTGCGTCTGGCCACGGCCGTCGAACAATCCACCGAAAGCATCATCATCATCGGCCTCAACGGGGCGATTGAATACGTCAACCCCGCCTGCGAGCGCATCACAGGCTTCCCGCGCCAAGAGTTGCTGGGCCGACCGTTTGATTTCATTTTGCAGGGCAAGGATGTGCCCTTTAACTTCAAAGAGATAACGGACAAGATCGCGGCGGCGGGTATTTGGATGGGACGGTTCAATTCACGAAAAAAGGACCTCACCCCGTTTGCGGAAGAAGCGTCCATCTCACCCATCCGCAATGCCGATGGCCAGATCATCAACTACATCGCCCTCAACCGCGATGTGACGAAGGAGGCCGCGCTGGAGGAGCAAGTCCGCCTGGCCCAAAAAATGGAAGCCATCGGCCTGCTGGCCGGCGGCGTGGCGCATGACTTCAACAACATCCTCCAGGTGATCCAGGGTTTCACGACCCTCGCCAAAGACGAGGCCAACACGCGCGAAGAGCGCGACAGCTATCTTGATCAAGTCACGCAGGCCGCCACGCGCGCGGGCCAGTTGACCCGCCAGTTGCTGGCCTTTGGCCGACGCCAACCGTTGCAACGCGTTGATACCGATCTCAATCAGGTTGTGAGCGATCAATTGAGCATGCTTCAGCGTTTGATCGGTGAACACATCGAGGTGGAATTCATTCCCGGTCGCGAGCTCGACAATGTCCGCGCCGATCGGAGCCAGTTGGAACAGGTCCTGTTGAACCTTTGTGTCAACTCCCGCGATGCCATGCCCGGTGGCGGCCGCCTCATCATCCACTTGGAAAACGCACAGTTCACCGTTGACTTCCTGGCCCACAATGCCTGGGCCCGTCGCGGTCGGTTTGTGCTGTTACGGGTTACGGACACGGGTGAGGGCATTGATAAGGAAACGATCAATCGCATCTTTGAACCCTTCTTCACCACCAAGCCGAAAGACAAGGGCACCGGACTGGGGCTGGCGATGGTTTATGGCATCATCAAACAACACGAGGGCATGGTCCAGGTTGAGAGCGAACCGGGCGCCGGCACCACTTTTCGAATCTATCTGCCCGTCGCGGAGCGCGGGAAAACCAGCGAGGGCAGGAAGGGCGCCACCGGGCCTCCCAAAGTAACAGAAACCATCTTGCTCGCGGAAGATGAACCGCAAGTGCGGGCGCTGGCGATCAAAATTCTGGAGCGGGCCGGATACCGCGTCATCCCCGCCGTCAACGGCGAGGAAGCCGTCAACCTCTTCAAGGACAATCCCGGCGCAATTGATCTGCTGGTCTTCGACGTGGTCATGCCGAAGATGGGTGGACGCGAAGCGCATGACCGGATCAAGGCGCTTAAGCCCGATGTGCCGGTGTTGTTTTGCAGTGGCTACAGCGGGACGGCGCTGATGGCGGGCTTTGAACTGGCGGCCGACGTGCAACTTCTGCAAAAACCGTATAGCGCCGAAGCGCTGCTGGGCCGGATCCGACAATTGCGCGACGGCGCGAAGTCGTGAACGGTGAGTTGGGCGCACTTGCAGGAATTCGCCATCCGATGGATTGAGGACGGCCCCTTTCGATTACGACGTGGACAAAAGCGGACAGGAGGTTGATCTCACCGTGGCGGTCAGCTACTCCGGTCGCAAATACCTCAAGCCGCCCGCCGGCGCAGAACAACCGTTTTGCGCCTGTCAGAGTGCCCGTGATTGTCCCAACAGCGTCGTCGCTCGAAAACAAACTCACAGTGGCCTTGATTCCGAAAGTTTCGGCTACTCGAGGAATTCCGGTTTTGAACGCTCCACGACAATCCGGCAATTAAAGTTTGCGCTTGGTCGCGTGACCGTCTTAAATTGGCCGTTAAATGACTGTTTCATTCATGCCAACCAGGGAGTTGCTTTGCTCAAAAGGCGACGTTCAAGGTGCGTTCCACGCGCGCGCAGCCGAGGTTGCCCATTCGCAGTTTGGCCGTCGGGTGTTCCTGCGCGGTGTAGTGGAAGTGTCCAATCACTGCCGCGAGAATTGTGTCTATTGCGGCATGAGGCGCGAGAACCGCGACCTCACCCGTTTCCGCGCGCGGCATGATGAACTGGCCGAATTGCTCGTGCATCACCGGCCCGCGAGCATCACCGACGTGAACATCCAGTCGGGTGAAGACCCGGTGGTGGTGCGCGAAGTGGTGCTGCCGTTGATCAAAACGCTGCGAAGTGAGACGCCGCTTGGTGTCAGCGTCTGCCTCGGCACGTTGAATCCTGAAATGTACAGCGAACTGCAGGCCGCGGGAGCGAGCATTTACATCATCAAGTTTGAGATCGGCGACCCGCGGCATTATGCGCAGATGAAGGCGCCGGGAACCTATCAGGAGCGCGTTGAGCATATTCGTCATCTCTCGGCCAATGGTTGGCGCGTCAGTTCGGGCTTCATCAGCGGATTGCCGGGCCAGAGCGACGAGGAGTTGCTGGCGAATTTCGAGCTGGCTTGCGAATTGCCGCTGGATGGTTGCAGCGTCAGCCCGTTTATTCCCGGTGACGAAACGCCGCTGGCCGACGCGCTGGTGGGCGACATCGATCTGACGCTCAACTGCATGGCTGCGCTGCGGTTGATGCGACCGGACTGGGTGATTCCCGCCGTCAGCGCCTTGAACCTGGCCGGCGAACCGGAGACGGGTTACCGGCGCGGGCTGCGAACCGGCGCGAACCTCGTGACCATCAACCTGACGCCGGAAGAATTGCGGGAGGACTACCTGCTTTACAAGCGGGACCGATTCATCATGACGGAGGAACGAATCCTCACTGCGATCGCGGCAGAAAGACTGACTCCCTCGCAACAAAGCCTGGCGGACTTTTATCGCGACGAGACAACCGTCAACGGCAGACCGAAGATGGCAGCCGCCGAAGCAGCCACGGTTTAAGAAACGCCTGGTTCAGGAACGACCGGACAGCTCGGCCTTCGGCTGCAATCCAGGTTCGCTGGCCAGAGCAGTGTGTGGTTGCACGGTGGAGGCATTTTCGACCGGCGGGCTATTCGATGCCGGTCGATGACCATGTGAAGGTCGATGGTCAATGATCTTTTGCTCCTTGAGTTGGACGCCCACCCCCTGGAGACGGCTCAGTTCGTCGCCATCGTGAAACACGATGCGGTTGGGATGAATCTCCGTCCTCGCGATGAAGCGGTTGTTCAGATCGTGGATGAGTTTGGCCTCGTCGCCGCCATTCAGTTTCTGCACGTGAAGAATCAATTCGTCGAGTTCGAGCGGGTCGTCGTTCTTCTTTCGCAGCTCCAATTGCCAGGCGCCGATTTGGTCGGCATCGTCCAGGACGTGCTCCAGTTGGTTGAAATCAACCAGCGTGCCCTTGAGTTTATCGAGTTTCATCTCCTTGACCTCGGAATTGCGGCCAATGTTGCCGACCAGCCGTGGAACACAACGACCGCAGTGAGGGCACGGGTCATAGACGAGGCCGCCATCGATGAAATCGCCGGTGCGATAGCGCAAGACCACGGACCCGCGCGCATCCAGCGGCGTGAAAACAAGTTCGCCGGGATGACCCGTGGGCACGATCTGGCCGGTTTTGGGGTCAATCACTTCAATGATGCCCGCGTCAGGATAAAGGTGATAGCCGTCCGGAATTTGATCGTGCCGAACAGGGCACTCCGCCCAGGCCATCTTCGCTTCGGTGAAGCCATAAGTCGCCAGCACCGAAATCTCCTTCGCGCCCAACTCCGCGGTCAGATTGATGAGCTTGCGACGCATTCCATCGGGAACTTTCTCGCCTCCTAAAACGATCTGGCGCAAGTTTTCGCAACGAACGCCTTCTTCTGCGGCCAGCCGCAAGACGTGATAAATGAACGTCGGCATGCCGATGAGAACGTCGGGCTTGATTTTCTGAATCAGACGGAGGTTACCTTCGGTGCCCATCACCTTGCCGCCGCCGGTGCTGGCGCAAAAAACTCCGAAAGCCGTCGCGCCATAATGAGTCTGCCAAAAAGCTAGGTGTGGCGCGTAAGGAAACAGGTTCAGCAACCGCAATTCCGATTGCGCGCCGCAGATTTCGAAGAGGCGTTTGCCGGTGGAAGCCAGGTTCGCCAAATCATGTTGCGTGTATAAAAACGGAATCGGATCGGCGGAGCGGCCGGTGGTGCTCGTCATGAAAACGGGGCGGAACTCAGATTCAAAGGCCTGTTTCATGCGCTCCCGTCCGTGAAGCAAGGCGCCCAGAATTGTGGATGGACGCCGCGCCAGAACTTGTTGATCCGGGATCAACACAAAATCCTTTGCCCGTTGCGGATTCTCCGGCGTGTTGAGCAGATCGGTCTTGGAAGTAAAAGGCAGCCTTTCCAAATCTTCCAGCGAACGGATCGATTCGGCTGTCAGTCTTTCCCTGGCGAAAAGCTCCTTGTAATGCGCGGAGAAAGGCAAAACGGTGTGACCCACATATTGCCTCAGTTTTTCCGCTTGCAACCGGCGAATGACTTTTTCAGGCAACTGCGACCATTTCGTTTTGAGCAAGCTTGGGTTCATGAGATGTCTGGTTTTCGCTGACGAGGGTTTTGCTCGCCTCCAGTTGAGCCAAGGCCGTTTGACGCCCCAGGGCAACGTATTTGCCGGGATGATGGAAATCGTGCCAGTGCGCATCAATGGCCAGCGGCCGCAGCACAACATCCGCCTGACGACAGGCCTCTTCGGCGACACGGATTTGCGTGCCGTGAAAAGCGCGCATGATGATGTCGAGAATGTTGCCGCGCGCGAAATAGTTCAGGCGACGGTTCAACATGGCCAGCACGCCGCGGCGTTTCCTGATGAACGCCGTCTGTTCCTGTTCCATCTCACGGCAGCAACGGAGGAAAGCTGGCGTGGGGATGGTGTTCACCGCGATGATTCGCTCGCACCCCATTTCCTTCAGCACATCCACCGGCAACGGATCCGCCACGCCGCCATCAATGTAAGTCTCGCCATCGATCTTAACGGGAACACAGACGCCGGGCATGGCGCTGCTGGCATGGACTGCCGCGGCCACTTCGCCGCTGGAGAAAACGACTCGTTCCAGAGTATCCAGATTGGTGGCGACGACCCGCAAAGGCCGGACCAAATCCGAGAACTGAGCGTCGCCAATTGATTTCTTCAGGCGATTTTTCATGGCGTCGCCCAGCATGAATCCCTTGCGGGGCGGAATGACCGGATCCATCAGCTTCCAAAGTCCCCAGCGCCCCTCCACTTCCCGCGCCAGCTTCTCCATTAATTTGCCGTCGTAACCGCAGGCCCAAACCGCCGCCACGTATGCCCCCATGCTGCAGCCCGCGACGGCATCCACTTGGATTCCGTTTTCCTCCAGAACCTGGATGACGCCGATGTGGGAAAGACCTTTTGCCCCTCCGGAAGACAAAGCCAACCCGATCCGGTAACGCCCGGTTTTCTTTTCCACCGGCTCGGGCTTCACAAATTGGATTTGAGCGTTCATTTCCGTCGCGACCAGCGACGGAAGGCTGAATTACACTCCTACAATTAGAGGGAGACTGCCTCGTCTCTCAGCGGACCGCCACGGGACACATTCTTTTTAGCTCGGCTGTAAGGCATTTTGCTGCGCGCTACTACTTCTGACTCAAGCTAAGGTGCAATATTCATGCCGTCAATTGGGCCGATTTCAGCTTTGCGAGGGAAACCGTCTGGTCCGAACCGAACAGGTGGGAACTCACTACCAATTGAACCATAGAAGCCGGCCGACCGCCACGAGCCGCCCCTCCGATAAAGCTCAGGGCGGGCTTTGTACCGGCACGGTGCTGGCAAGGGATTGCGTCGGCGTTGGCGCGTTTTGTCCTGGCTGAAACCAAGATCGCCAACCCTCCCGCAACTCCAACCCGACCCAACCCAGGAGGGCCTTCACCAAAGGACCTACGTTGCTGCTGGCGAAAGTGTAGCCCTTGAACAAGAATCGGTGACCCTCGTTGCCGCGGCCCAGCGCGTGTCGTGCCCGCCGGGCGCGGGCGATCCGGGCAAACCGCCGGTTGTAAGTGCGCATCAAGTGATAAAATGGCCAGGAAGGTGGCGTGGAAAACACCGGCTCCGTCAACGCCTTGGCGCCGCGCTTGAATGGCTGCGAAGCAATGCCAAGGTAATACAAACCCAGGTCCAGCAGGAAGGCCAGCTTCATCAAATCGTATTCCCCCAAATAATCGTATTTGTCCCGATACACCGCATCGAACCAACGTTCATAACTCCGCGTAAAATCACGATTATGCCGCCGCAACCACTCCTGGATTGGCTCGCCACGTTGTTGAGCCAGGATCAATTCCACCGTCGATGTAGCAGTGAAAGAAATCCAATCCATGCCGGGGCTGTAAAAGGGATCGATGAAGGCCCCCGCATCCCCTACCAACGCAAAACCATCCCCCGCATACGTGGTGCTGGAGTATGGCAGATTCTTCCGCCAATGTACGTCTCCCTCGACCCATTGCGCGCCGGCCATCATTTCCCGTGCGACCGGATGTTGGAACAAAAAATCCTTCAAACGCTGACCCAACAAACCGCCTTCCGGCCATGCCAGGAGCCGCTGATCGAAAACCACACCGATGCTGACGTCCCCGCCTTTGAGCGGAATGCACCAAGCCCACCAGCCATCGCCCACCAAATGGTTGGTCGCGGTCGCGCGGATGCCATGACATGCCTTCGCCCAATCAGGATATTTTTGCGCCAGTTCCAGTCCATCCCAATCCTTCACGCCCCGCCACCGCGACCAGACGGCGGTCGTCGGATGCGCGGCATTGGGTCGCCACCAACCTTCCTGTCGCGCCAGTAACGCGGCCACGCCGGAAGCGTCCACGACCCAGCGCGCCCGGATTTGGTACAGTCTGTCCTGAAAACGAACTTCAAGGGATTGTTCAGCGCCCTCGTTTAATTGGACTTTGCCAACGCTCGCCGGCCGCCAGAGCTCCGCGCCTGCCGAACAAGCTCGCCGCAAAACCTCTTCATCCAAAATGGCGCGGTCAACCTGATACGCCGGCACGCGCGCCAGATAACGTCCGCAAATCTCGCTGCAATCCGGCAGCGATTGCGTTTGCTGGTTAAAAAACCAAAACCGCATCCCTTGCTTGACGAGATGTGCTTCGTTCAAATGTTGAGTCAACCCCAGTTGCCGACTGAGAAACCACGCGCTGACCTCCACCGTCGCTTCCCCAACCCGCCGCGTAAAGGTCGTGGATTTCTCGATGATGAGGACGCGCAATTGCGGTCGTTGTTGCAGCAGGAGGAGGGCAGTCGCCGCACCGGACAAAGCCCCACCGATGATCACCACATCGTAAGCGCGATCAGAAGTCGGCGGGGTATTCACGTTGGGAGGTCAATCGACCCGGTCAATGTGCAAGTCGTTCTTGATCACTTTGCCGTCCTCAGCGGAGATATACAACTCACCAATATCCGCCGAATCTTTCGGGTGTCGCAACTTGGCCGCCCACAGGCGAATCCTCCAAATCGGCGTGTCATCGCTATGCCACGCCAGCCGCTCCAACCACAACTGCGTGGCCGTCAGCGTCAATTTGTCCAGCAGCGGCTCCTTTTTTGCGATCTCGATGGCTTTGTCCGAGTCAATTTTCATCTTCTCCCGGTTCAATTGCTTCTGCTGACCCGTGAACGGCTCGAGGAATCGCGGGGGGCGCTTGACCGCGAGTTTCTTGCCGGCACCGAATTTCACTTCCGTGGCCTTGGCCGTGGCGTCCGGATCATAATAGACCACATACCAGATGTTCGGTGTCAGCGTGGCGACGGATTTTTCCGAACGGATTTGCACGACCCGGTCTTTGGCCTCTTCGCCGACATGACGATTACCCTCCTTGATCAGTTCAAACGCCGTCGGTTCAGCCGCATTTAGAACAGAACCAAGCCCCCAGACGATCAACGCGGTCGTCAGAAGGTGCCGATTTCGAATAGTCGGTATTGTATTCATGCGACAAATTTATCCTCGACCATTCCGGCTGGCAACCTTGAAAACCAGCGGAACGTTTGACTTCTCCGCGATTTCTTCCGTAGGGTTCCCGCGTAATTCATGCTATAAAATAAAATCGTGTTGTTTCCAGCCAAACAAATCTCCAATCCGCGTCCGCGCGTCGTCATCACCGGCGCGGGCATCGTGACCGCACTCGGTCTTGGCTGGAAAAGAAACTCCGACGGTTTTCGCGATGGCCGCGTCGCAATACGGCCCGTGACTGTTTTTGACGCTTCGCGGCAACGAGTGAAAAACGCCGGTGAAGTTGCGCTCCCCTCGGCTTTGCCGCCGAATCAACTTGGCAGGCGCCGCGCAGCGCGGTTGGATCGCGCGACCAAACTGCTCCTGTTGGCCGCGTCGGAGGCGTGGCAGCAATCGGGTTGGTCGCCTTCAAATGATCTGCCCATCGTGCTCGGCACCACCAGCGGCGGCATGAGTTTGGGCGAAGCGTATTACCGCCAGGCTCTCACGTCACCCCAGGTTCATCGAGGGCAGGCCGTCCGGGTCATCGAGTATCAAGCCCAGTGTCAGACGCTCGATCTCGCCGACGCCTTTGGTTTCAGCGGCCCCATCACCATCATCGCCAACGCCTGCGCTTCCGGCGCCAATGCCGTCGGCCATGCCTGGGAGCTGTTGCGACGTGGTCACGCCGAACGTGTCTTGACGGGCGGCTACGATGCCCTCAGCCAGATGGTCTTCGCCGGCTTCGATTCGTTGCAAGCGCTCTCCCCCACCGAGTGCCGCCCCTTTGACGCGCACCGTGATGGACTTGCCATCGGTGAAGGCGCTGCCGTGCTGACCCTGGAAACTTTGCAAAGCGCCGAGCGACGCAGCGCAACAATCCTTGGCGAAATTGTGGGTTACGGCGCAGTCACCGACAGTCATCACCTGACTCAACCGCATCCCCAGGGCGATGCCGCTTTCGCCTCCATGACCGCCGCTGCTCAAGTCGCAAAACTCACGCCTGAGCAAATCGATTATGTCAACGCGCACGGCACCGGGACGCCGCTTAACGACAGCGCCGAGGCCAACGCGATTCAGCGCTGGGCCGGTGACCGCGCCGCAACCTTGCCGCTCAGTTCCACCAAATCAAGCATCGGTCATCTCCTTGGCGCGGCCGGCGCCGTGGAGGCCGTCGTTTGTCTGATGGCGCTGCGCGGACAGTGGTTGCCGCCGACTTCCACGCTGCGAACTCCCGACCCTGCTTGTGTGTTTCCTGTCGTTCAAAAACCAACCACGGCAAAAGTGGATTACGCGTTGAGCAACTCATTCGGGTTTGGCGGCGCCAACGCCACGCTCATCCTGCGGAGGTGGTCGTGAACCGGATTTATGTTCAAGGTTGCGGCGCGGTTTCGCCAGCAGGCTGGGGCATTGCGGCGTTGCGGGAAGCGCTGTTCAAAGCCCAGCCAATTCCGGCCAGGGAATTGCCGCGTCCCGGCTGGCACCAACCGTTGAAAGTCCGCGCCGTCCCGCCGCCGCAGCCGCGCCCTGCTTT
Source organism: Verrucomicrobiota bacterium (assembly GCA_016200005.1). Classification (NCBI taxonomy): domain Bacteria; kingdom Pseudomonadati; phylum Verrucomicrobiota; species Verrucomicrobiota bacterium. The sequence continues at coordinate 36,328 of JACQFP010000031.1, forward strand.
TCTGACTCACGCACGGCTCCGCCGCACCAGCCCCATCACACAGTACGCCGTTGGCGCGGCACTCGAAGCGCTGGGTGACGACGCCAGGGGCGTCAGCAACGGAACGCTGCGCCTCGGCATCGTGCTCTGCGTCATGTCAGGTTGCGTAAATTATTCGCGACGTTTCTACGACGAAACCTTGCGCGACCCCGGCACCGCCAGTCCGCTGGTTTTTCCGGAAACCGTCTTCAACGCGCCGGCCAGCCACATTGGCGCCTTGCTCGGCACGACGGCGATCAACTACACCCTCGTCGGCGATCCCGGCACCTTATTGCAGGGCATCGCACTGGCCGCAGATTGGTTGTTGGACAATCGAGTGGATGGCTGTCTGGTCATTGGCGCGGAAGAAATCGACTGGCTCACCGCGAACGCATTCCGTTTGTTCATCCGCCGTATTGTTTTGAGTGATGGCGCCGGTGCGCTCTATTTGAAATGCAACACGTCAAGTCCACCGGTCGTTGAAATACGCGCCGTGACGGATTCGCATCCGTTTCGCCGCAACCAAAACCGCGGCCAGGCCGCAAAACAAATGCGGGCCGAGCTGCCTGTTCTTTCCGAAAAGCATCTGCTGTGTGATGGCCTCGATGACCTCCCGCGCCTGGACCGCGCCGAAGCGGAAGCTTGGCGGGATTGGCGGGGCGCGCGGCTTTCGCCGAAAACAGTTTTGGGCGAAGGCTTGATGGCCGCCGCCGCCTGGCAATGCGTGGTGGCCATCGACGCGCTCCAACAAAATCGTTACACTGCCGCCAGCGTAAGTGTCGTGGGCTGCAATCAACAGGCCATCGGCGCGCACTTTGTGCGGGTTGAAAACTGAAATGAGACCCGGTTTGAGATCCCAAACTTGATCACGATGAGTTCGAGAATCATTTTAATCACGGGCGGCAACAGCGGTCTCGGTCTGGCCGCGGCGCGCACCTTTCTTTGTGAATCGCCTGATAATTTCGTCTGGCTCGGCGTCCGCACGCATCGGGACAAAGCCGATTCATTGGTGTTGGAATTTCCCGACCGTTGTCGTGGCATTGTTCTGGATGTGACCCAATCCGCTGCCTGGCAAAGCGCGGTCAATCAGATTCTTTCAGCACAAAAACGCATTGACGTTCTGATCAACAACGCGGGCATTCATCAGGACGGCTTGCTGGCCAATCTGTCCGTCGGCGCCTGGCAACAGGTGATCGCAACCAATCTCGACGCAACTTTCCACGGCTGTCAGGCCGTATTGCCCACGATGATCGCGCAACGCAGCGGACGGATTGTGAATGTGGCCTCGCTCAGCGCTTTACTTGCGCCGCCGGGACAAACCAACTACGCCGCCGCCAAAGCGGGCGTCGTCGCCCTGACGCAATCGCTCGCCAAGGAAGTGGCGCGCATCGGCATCACTGTGAACGCGGTTTGCCCCGGTTACGTGGACACGGAGGCGCTGGGTGCGATGAGCGAGGAAGAACGCAAGATCGCGCAAGCCAGAATCCCGATGCGCCGCTTTGGACGGCCGGAGGAAGTCGCGGCGGCAATTCGATTTCTGGCTTGTCCGGAGGCGAGCTACATCACAGGCTCGATATTGAAAGTGGACGGCGGAATTTTTTAACACAAAATGGAAGACACGAACGCTTTGAAAGAACGCATCAAGACCATGATGGTGGACAACCTGATGTTGCAAGTCGGCGCTTCGGAAATTGGCGACGACCAATTGCTCTTCGGGCCGGGCAGCCTCGGCCTTGACTCCGTGGATGCGTTGCAACTGGTGGTTGCGCTCGACAAAAATTTCGGCCTCAAGATTCCCGACCCTGCCGCCGCCAAGGAAATTCTGCAAAGCGTCAATACCATCGTTGCCGCTGTACAGACAAAGATGAGCAACGCGACCGCTTCCTGAACGGCTTCTCCCGGCTTTCTGATATTCCGCGACCGAATCAACCACTTGATAATCTTTGGCGTCGCAGAATCACGGTCGCGCCACAGAGTAACGCGCACAGCAGCGCGGCCACAATGATCTCCCCGGACTTTGGTGAAAAAATCAGAACGAAACCTCTGTCCTTGACCAGCGCGGAGAAACTGGAAACGCAGAAGGGCATGAGATAAAGCCGGATGATCTGCCAGCGATCCAGCGTTACTTTGTTTTCGCCAGCGGCCGTGGTGCTGATGAAGAGTGCGAAACCGATGATCAGACTCAAGCCCAGGGAGGTCAGCCAAAGTCGTGGACTCGGATCGAAGTAACGCGCCAACACCACGAGATACCAGATAAAGTAACACCACAGAATCAGTCTGCCGTTGGAAAGGTTGGATAGGTAACGGATCATGGTTGCATCTTCCGGCACCGATCAGCTTCGATCAAAGGCAAAGTTACGAGAGGCGCGGGCCGTCGATTTGTTGCAACCTCATGCTTGTTTGAAACGGCGGTCTATTGTCAAATTGCACCGTGTCGGAAATGATTTATGACGCAATTGTGATTGGTGGCGGACCGGGCGGCAGCGCGGCGGCCACGTTTCTCGCGCGTGCCGGAAAGCGTGTGCTCGTCCTGGAGAAGGAACATTTTCCGCGCTTCCACATCGGTGAATCGCTCCTGCCCTACAATCATCGCTTGTTTGAGGAAATGGGCGTGATGCCGAAATTGCTGGCGGCGGGGTTCCCAAAAAAAACCGGCGCGCAATTTCATCTCGGCAACGGCGCGAAATCCCTCAAGCTGATTTTCCGCAATGGCTGCTTCACCCGCGAGCCGGAAGCGTTTCAGGTTGACCGCTCGGTGTTCGACCATCTGTTGTTGAATCATGCGCGCGACTCGGGTGCGGAAGTACGCGAAGGCTGGACCGTCACCAAATTCTCGACCCCGACAGGACAGGTGCAGGTTGATGCGCGCGACGACGACGGTTCAATCACCAGTTTTTCCGCGGCGTTTCTGGTCGATGCGAGCGGGCGCGGCAATTTCACCGGCAATCAGGAAGGACTGCGCATCATTCATCCGAAACTCAAGAAACTGGCGGTCTTCGGCCACTTTGCCGGAGTGAAACTGGATGAGGGCGAAGCCGCCGGCGACACGGTTATTGTGCGCTTGGGCAACAAATGGTTTTGGATCATTCCCCTTTCAGCGGAGAAAATCAGCGTTGGTTGTGTGATGGATCAGGAAGAATTCGCGCAGGCGAAACAACCGCCCACTGAAATCTTCAACCGCATTGTGCAATCCAGCCCGGTGCTGCGCGAGCGGATGAGGGACGCGCGATTGCTGGGCGCACTGCAGACCACGGGCGATTTTTCCTACTACAATCGCCGCCTCATTGGGCCGCGTTTGTTGCGCATCGGCGACGCCGCGGGTTTCATGGACCCGATTTTTTCAGCGGGCGTTTATCTCGCCATGTATTCGGGAAAGCTCGCGGCCCAAACCGTCCAGCAATCCCTGGCGGCCGGAGACGACGGCGGTCGGCGATTGAGGGCCTATGAGAAAAGAGTGTTCCGGTCGATGAGCTTCTACTGGGAGATGGTGGAGGGCTTCTACACGACGCCGTTCATGGAGATTTTCATGGAGCCGCGCGAGAAGTTTCATCTGCCTGGCGCCATCACCGCTGTGCTGGCGGGCGAGTTGGAGGGAGGTTGGGCGATGGTCTGGCGGAGGCGACTCTTCTTCTGGTTGGTGAAGTTGCAAAGGCGCTGGCCGCTCGTGCCGCGCATTTCGTTTGATTAGAGTTTGGGGGTCAGCCGGTGGGGCGAGCGTACCCGCGAGCCGCGATTGTAGCGGGGCTCAGCATTTCAACAGCTCGCCGGAGCACTCCCAACGCAAGTAGAGGCTTGTGAAATCCATAAGCCATCCGCTAAAACCTCGCAGTCGGTGTTGGACTGCCGACACTCCCTCATGCACAGCGTGGCATTTTTACAGGACCTGGCGGTAGTGATGATTGTCGCCGGATGGGTGACGGTCATCTGCCACCGTTTCAAACAACCGGTCGTGCTCGGCTACATCATCGCCGGAGTCATCATCGGGCCGCACACGCCGCCGTTCCCGCTCATCAAAGACAAGGAGGCCATCGACACGCTCGCGGAACTTGGCCTGGTCTTTCTCATGTTCTCGCTCGGACTCGAGTTCAGTCTGCGCAAACTCCGCAAGGTCGGATTCACGGCGCTCATTGCAGCGGGGCTGGAAATCCTGCTCATGGTCGCGGTCGGCTACGAAATCGGCCGGGCCTTCGGCTGGAAAACCATGGACTGCGTTTTCCTCGGCGCCATGCTCTCCATCTCCTCCACGACCATCATTGTGAAGGCGCTCAGTGACCTCGGCCGCAGCAAGGAGAAGTTCGCCGAACTCATCTTCGGCATTCTGATCGTCGAGGACATCCTGGCCATCGTGATGATTGCGTTGCTTTCGGGCATCGCCATGACGGGCAGCCTGGCCGTGGGCGACCTGCTCAATACAACGGCTCGGCTCGGCATTTTCCTCGTGGTCGCGCTGGTGCTCGGATTACTTGGGGTGCCGCGCCTGATCGGTTACGTCGCGCGGTTCAAAAGCAACGAAATGTTGCTGGTCACCGTATTGGGCCTGTGCTTTGGCGTGTCGCTGCTGGCCGTGAGACTCCACTACAGTGTGGCGCTCGGTGCATTCGTCATCGGGGCAGTCATTGCCGAGGCGCGCGAGATTCACCGGATTGAAATTCTCACCGAACCCATCCGCGACATGTTCAGCGCGGTATTCTTTGTAGCCATTGGCCTGCTCATCGACCCAAAAATTCTGGCGCAACACTGGCTGCCTGTGGCGGTCGTCACGCTGGCCGTGGTGCTGGGCAAAGTGGTAACGTGTGCGTTCGGCGCGTTCGTCGCCGGCAACGACACCCGCACGTCGTTGCGGGTGGGCATGGGTCTGGCGCAAATTGGTGAGTTTTCCTTCATCATCGCGGCGTTGGGGCTCACGCTGCGTGTGACCAGCGAGTTCCTTTATCCAATTGCCGTGACCGTTTCCGTGATCACCACCGTGCTCACGCCTTATCTCATCAAGAATTCCGACCGGATGGTGAACTGGTTCGACCGCGTGGCGCCGCCGCGATTCGTGAACTACCTTGCGCTCTACACGCGTTGGGTCGGTCAATGGCGCGAGGGCAGGCACACCACCATGACCACCCGGTTGACTCGTCGCTGGACGCTGCAAATGGGGCTGAATCTCGCGTTGGTCGCCGGCATCTTCATCGCCGCCACGTTCGTGGCAACGAAACCACCGGCGTGGCTCCCTCCCATGCCCGGCGGGCGCGAAGGACTGAAGGCTTTGCTCTGGCTCGGGGCAGCGCTGCTGTCGCTGCCGTTGCTCGTGGCGACGTATCGAAAGCTGCAAGCGCTGGGGCTGCTGCTGGGCGAGATGGCCGCTCAGCGTCTCCAGAACGAACCCCGCGCCGCCGGTGTGCAAACCGTCATCGCCAACACCGTGCCGCTCGTTGGTGCGATCTGCCTGGGACTCTTGTTGCTCGTGCTCAGCACCGCGTTGTTGCCGTCGTGGAGGATTTTGATCGTTCTGCTGTTGTTCGTAACGGCGGTGACCGTGCTGCTCCGGCGCAATCTCGTAAGGGTTTATTCGAAGGCGCAATTCGCATTGGAACAAACCTTTGCCCAGCCGCCGCCACAACGATCCGAAGCCGCGCCATTACCCGGCGTGCTCAAGGAGGCCCAGATCGAAACCGTCGCCATCACCGCCAACTCACCGGCGAAAGGCAAACTCATCGGTGAACTGGCCTTGCGAACGCAGACCGGAGTTAGCATCGTGGCCATCGAACGCACCGGGGGTAACATCATCAATCCCGGCCCGGACGAAGAGATTCAGGCGAACGACCAGTTGCTGCTGCTCGGCCGCCGCGAACAACTGGAGGCGGCTCGTCGCCGATTGCTTGCTTCGAGTTGAATCATCCCGTTGAGGTTTCCGAAGGCTGACCTGGAAAAGACTGTTCTGCGTGGACTTGCGCGACAGTCGGAAAAGGCAAATATTCCGGGAATATGAAAACCACCACATTTACTCTGGCATCGGCCTTGATTTGCGCCACGGCGCTGGCCGCGGGCAGCAAGGAGAAATTCACCGACACATTCACTGTGGATAAGGCGGAACTCGCGTCCGTCGGCACGAACCGTTTTTTTGTCCTCGCGCCGGGCTTTCAGTTGGTGCTCGAAGGCAAGGAAAAGGGCAAGCCCGCCATGCTCACCATCACCGTGCTCAACGACACCAAACTCGTTGATGGAGTCGAGACGCGCGTCGTTGAGGAGAAGGAGACGGTCAACGGTCAACCCGTGGAAACCAGCCGCAATTACTTCGCCATCTCCCGGCGCACGGGCGACGTGTTTTATTTCGGCGAAGATGTGGACATGTACAAAGGCGGCAAGGTGACGTCGCACGACGGAGCGTGGCTGTCCGGCGTGAACGACGCGCATTTCGGGCTGGCGATTCCGGGCACGCCGCGATTGGGAGCGCGCTATTATCAGGAACTCGCGCCGAAAGTGGCGATGGACCGGGCCGAGATCGTGAGCTTGACCGAAACATTTACAACGCTGGCGGGGAAATTTGAAAATTGCCTGAAGACCGAGGAAACCTCAGCCCTCGAGAGCGCCCGCGAGAAGAAAATTTACGCGCCCGGCATCGGCCTGATTTACGATGGTGGCCTCAAACTGAGCAAATACGGCTACCCCAGCAAATGAAATGACGTGCGCACAACCGCCGCGACTGGCACAGGTGGCTGGGCGCGCTGCTACAAACAGGAGGTTCATGGGTGGCCTCCAATTCCAGCTTGCCGTGCATCGTGGGCATGAACCCGGCACTCCCAACTTTTGTCGCATATGCGACAAAGTTTGGGAGACAATTCCGGCAAGATTCCTGCCCAGTCTCCACCTTCTCATAATCGCGCATCGGAACCATGAACCATGAAAGACAACCTTTTGTTGCAGACGCAACAAGAAGTTGCATGGGTGTTTGGGCCGGTCCATGGAAAGCGTCCACGGTGTCAATGTCGTACATCGTGACTATGAACCCGGCACTCCCAACTTTTGTCGCATATGCGACAAAGTTTGGGAGACGATCTCGGGCAAAGTTCCTGGGGAGAGTGGCCGCTGGCCGGGAGCGGACAATTCATTTTCCTATTCGGAAATCTCTTCCGGCAATCACTCTAGTTTTGAGCATTGGCGAGGGTCGCGGTGGCTTTTGAACTGGTGCCGAGAAGATAAGAACTTGAAGATTGGACCGTGATCACTGCGGTTTCGCTTTTTTCATCCAAACCATCCCGGATCGGAGTGAGCTGCAGTGAAAGCGAACTGACACCCGCCGGAATCGTGACCTGGCTGGGCAAGGTCAGGTAATCCACGCCGTTGCGTGCAGTGCCACTGTAGCCGAGCTTCACGGTCAGCGGTGCGGCATTATCGCCCGTTCGGGAGAGGACGAACATCCCCGTGTTCGGCCCGGCCTCAGACGCGTCGGCGTCGGTCGCAACAACGCTGATCGTGATGGGCGTCGCATTCTGGATGGACACGGTGGCTTTGAAGTTCGTTCCGAGCAGGTAAGCACTCGAGGATTGAATTGTGACCACGGCGGTTTCGGTGGACTCGTTGAGGTTGTCCATGATTGGAACGAGCACCAGTGCGATTGAATTCGCCCCGGCGGGAATGGTGACCTGGGTTGGCAGCGCGCGATAATCCACGCCGTTGCGCGCGGTGCCGCCATAGCCAAGTTTCACCGTGAGCGGCTTGGAAAGAGCTCCCGTCCGCGAAATGACGTACGTGCCCGTGTCGAGTGGCGCTTCAGCAGCGTTTGCATCCATGGCCATGATCGATACAAACGTTGGCGGCGGGTTCTGGACGGTGACGGTCTGGCTGCACGTGCTGGCATTGCCGCACGGATCGGTGGCTTGCCAGGTGCAAGTGGCGGTGTACTCGCCGCCAGCGCCGAGGTTGGTCACGACGTTGAGAACCGTGACCTTCACGTTGCCGCCGGCGTCGCTGGCGGTGGGCGTGTCGAAGATCCAGGGCGCACCGAGGTAAACGGTTTTGCTCGACAGCATGGAAAGGGTTGGCGGAGTGGTGTCTCCAACGACCACAAGGTTGGTGGCGAAGCATGTGTTCCCAACTTCGTCGGTCGCCTGCCAGACGCGAACCGCGAAGAAGCTGTTGCCGCAGGTGGCGTTGGTGCTGGTCAACAGCGGAGAGACGCTGACATTGCCGCAACCCCCGCCGGCAGTGGGCGGTACGAAAGACCAAGCGGTGCCAAGTTCCAGTTTGAGATCGGGTGCGCTGATGAGAGACAGCGCCACCTGGGTGACGGTTGCGGTGGCAAACGCGCCCTGACTGGCGTTGTAGTAACTGCCGCTGGCCGAGGATTCCAGTTTTATCGCGCGTACCATGTAAGTGTAAGTGCCGGCTCCCAGTCCCGTGTCGGTGAAGGCCGGGTCACTGACGAGCGCGTCCGTGACGCGCGTGAATGGTCCCAATTCGTTCGTGGAACGATAAACGAAATAGCCCAAAATTGTTTCCGTTGCGGGGCTCCAAGCCAACGCGACCTGGCCCGTGCTGGCGGTGGCGGCCAATGCAGAAGGTGGAGCCACCGGATGCAAGCGCAGGGTCGGATCGCCCATCAAGGCCACATGAACCTGGAGGCTGCCGGCGTTGACCTGTTTGTAAAGTCCGCCGTTGCCATTGTTTTGAGTCAGGCGCGCGCAGAAGCCGATGGTTTCGCCCAGTCCCATCTGATGAAGAAACCAATGCGGCCGGCCGGCCCAGCCGCACGTCAGACCATAGTCAGGCGTGGCCAGTGATGCGCGCATGAAATTGTCGGTCGAATCCCAATCGCCAAAATAGCTTCCGAACAGCAGGTTAAAAACTGCTTTCGGATTATTGGCCGCATAGTCCGCCGTGCAACCCACGCCGTCCGCGCTGGTGAAAGTGCCGCCGCCACAACCGTAAGCCCACAGGTAACTGTCCGTGCTCAGCGTGGAAAACCACGTTGCCGGCGCGATGGCGGTGATGTTGGACGCGCCAAAAAATGCGGCGAAGTTGCGCCAACCACTCGGCGCAAACGGCGAGCCGCTGGACGTGGCAAACGAATCTTGAATGAGGCCGCGGCGTTCGGCCGTGATCAGTTTGTGACGAAAGTTGTGGTCCTTGTTCAGGTATTGCCGCAACAACTCTTTCTCAGAAAGAGGGAAGGAGGGCAGATCGGACAAATCAACTCGCCCCACGGCCAGTTCCACGCCAGTGGCGACGATGGATTGATCGAACTTGCCGTCACCGGGAACGTTCCAGTTGCGCGCGTTGTAAGCGAACGTGTTGCTCACGCTGCTGTCGGTCCAGGTGCCGTTCATGTCGCCGTAAAAAACGTCCGCGGGCCAGGCCCCTTGGTGGTCGGGCACGTGGCCGTCGGGCACGATGTTGCCGGAGTAGGGTACCGGAACGTGGCCAAACAAAAACACGGATTTCACGCTGTTCGTATCCACGAAGTAATCCGCCTGAATCAACGTTTTCACGCTGATCACGCTGTCGTTGCGTAAAACATCGTGCCGCAAAACAATCCAACCATCACCCGCCAGGTCTTGTTGGAGCAACGCCAGCTCGTTGGCGAGGTCCGCGGCGTAGGTGTTGTCCACGATCAAGATCACCTTGCCGCGAAATTCCGTCAGCGGCGCTTCGATGCCGGCGAGCACGCACCCATATCCGCTGTAACCGACCGCGATCTTCTCGACCTGATATTCGTAGTCGGTTTGCGTCGTGACATTCGTGTCGATGAAACTGGTTTCGGTGCCAGGCAATGTAATGACGACATTCCAAGTCGTCGCCTCCGGCGCTTTGCGATAGACGGTGTAACTGGTGGGCACGCAGTACATGTCCTGCGGCCAACTGAGTTTGATTTGCGCGGGTGAGTTTTGCGCCTCGGCGCTGACTTGCACGGTGTAATCCGCGGTCACGGCCAGCGCGGAAACAGTTCCGACTGCCAGCATCAACGTCGTCCGTATCGTCCACAATAAATTTTTCATGTGGCCAGCATCGGTCGTTGAGCTTTTCCTGGGTATCGGGAGCGGTCTGAAATTTGTGTGAGATTTGGAGGCGAAGTTTCGTCGGAAAGCGCGACCGTGCGCGTCGGCTATTGGACTACACGCGCCGGCGGTGAACGCCGTGTTGACGGCCCGTTTTCCAACACATTGTTACGGCAACGAAAAAACAACCAGTTGCATTATGGCGGCAACTGGTTGTAAAAGCCTCTGGCTATATGGGCAAAGCGCTGATCATTGCCGAGAAACCCTCCGTCGCAAGCGATGTCGCCAGGGTGCTGGGCGGGTTCAAAAAGGTGGACGATTTTTACGAGAGCGATCAATTCGTGCTCTCGTCCGCCGTCGGCCATCTGCTCGAACTGTGCCCCCCCGAAGGCGTCGAGGCCGTGCGCGGAAAGTGGACCTTCAAACATCTTCCGGTCATTCCACCACACTTCGATTTGCGGCCCATCGAGAAGAACGAGTCGCGCCTCAAGCTGCTCGCCCGGCTCATCAAACGAAAGGACGTGGACCTGCTTGTCAACGCTTGTGACGCCGGGCGCGAGGGCGAACTCATCTTTCGCAACATCGTCAAGTTCACGAAAGCGAAGCAGCCGATCAAACGGCTCTGGCTGCAATCCATGACCCCCGCCGCCATCCGCGACGGCTTTGCGCGACTCCGCGAGGACAAGGATTTGCTGCCGCTGGCCGACGCCGCATTCAGCCGTTCGGAGGCCGACTGGCTCGTGGGTATCAACGGCACGCGGGCAATGACGGCCTTCAATTCCAAGTCCGGTGGTTTTCATCTCACCACGGTGGGCCGGGTGCAGACGCCGACGCTCGCGATCCTGGTCGAGCGGGAAGAGCGCATCAAAAAATTTGTCGTGCGCGATTACTGGGAAATCCACGGCACCTTCGCGGCGCAAGCGGGTGAATACGTCGGCCGCTGGTTCGACGAAAAGTTTTCCCGAAAGGATGGTGACGACCAACTCAAGCCGGAGCGCGTTTGGGACCTCGCGTTCGCGGAAGCGATCCGCGCGAAGTGTCTCGGTAAGCCGGGCGTCGTTACGGAAGAAAGCAAACCCACCACGTCGCTCTCCCCGCTGCTTTACGATTTGACGAGTTTGCAGCGCGAGGCCAACGGGCGCTTCGGCTTTTCCGCCAAGAACACGCTCGGGCTGGCACAGACGCTTTACGAAAGACACAAAGTGCTGACGTATCCGCGAACGGACTCGCGCGCGTTGCCGGAGGATTACATCGAAACGGTGAAGTCCACGCTCGGAATGCTGGCGGGGACGCATTACGGCACTTTCGCGGAACAGATTTTGAAAAGCGGCTGGGTGCATCCCAATAAACGCATCTTCAACAACGCGAAAGTCTCAGATCACTTTGCCATCATCCCGACTTCGCTTGCGCCGAAACATCTCAGCGAGCCGGAGCAAAAACTTTACGACCTGGTGACGAAACGCTTTCTCGCGATTTTTTATCCGGCAGCGGAATTTCTTGTCACCACGCGCATCACGCGTGTCGAAGCCGAGCCGTTCAAGAGTGAAGGCAAGGTGATGGTGAACGCCGGCTGGATGGCGGTTTATGGCAAGGAAGCGCAGACCGATGACACGCCGAGTCTTGTGCCCGTAAAACCTGACGAGATGGTGAAGACTGAGAAGATTGCGGTGGAGGCGAATCAGACGAAGCCGCCCGCGCGCTTCTCGGAAGCGACCTTGCTCGGCGCAATGGAAAGCGCCGGGAAACTGGTCGAGGACGAGGAATTGCGCGAGGCCATGATCGAGAAAGGTCTCGGCACGCCCGCGACGCGCGCGCAAATCATCGAGGGTTTGATCTGGGAAAAATACGTTTTGCGAAACGGGCGTGAATTGCAGCCGACCGCCAAGGCGTTTTCGCTCATCACGCTGCTGCGCGGACTGAATATTCCGGAGCTATCTTCGCCGGAACTGACGGGCGATTGGGAATTCAAATTGCGGTTGATGTCGCGCGGCAAATTAAAGCGCGAAGATTTCATGAAGGAAATCGCCGACGCAACGCGCGAGATTGTGGCGAAAGCAAAGCGGCACGAAAGCGACACCGTGCCCGGCGATTACGGCAAACTCAAAGTGCCATGTCCGAAATGCGGCGGCGAGATTCTCGAGAATTACAAAAAGTTCCAGTGCCAGAAATGCGACTTCGCGCTCTGGAAAATCGTGGCGAGCCGGCAACTGGAGATTTCCGAAGTCGAGGAACTCATCAGCAAACGAACCGTTGGGCCGCTGCAAGGTTTTCGCAGCAAGATGGGCAAACCGTTCAGCGCGGTCATCAAGCTGTCGCCGGAATTCAAGCCGGAGTTTGATTTCGGCAACGACCAGCCGAAGGACGGCGAGACGGCCACGCCAGTGGATTTTACCGGCAAAGAGCCGCTCGGCAAATGTCCCAAGTGCGGCGCGCGGGTGTTCGATGCCGGGATGAATTATTTGTGCGAGAAGGCCACGGGGCCGGAAAAAACCTGCACGTTCCGCACGGGGAAGATTATTTTACAGCAGCAAATTGAACCAGCCCAGGTCGTCAAGCTGCTCAGCGAGGGCAGGACGGATTTGCTCAGAGGGTTCGTTTCCAACAAGACGCACCGCAAATTCGAGGCGTTCCTCGTGGTCAAGGATGGCGGCACGGCGTTTGAGTTCGCGCCACGCGAGCGGAAGGGGAAGGCCAGGGACGGCACGCCCAAAGCACCGCAGCCGAAGGTGGATTTCACCGGACAGGAACCCCTTGGCAAGTGTCCCAGGTGTGGCGGAAAAGTTTTTGAGACGGACAGCAATTATGTGTGCGAACGATCGCAGGCGGATAAGAAACCGTGCAAGTTCAAGACCGGGAAAGTAATTCTGCAACAGCCGATTGACCGCGCGCAGGCCGTGAAGTTGCTGGCCGAGCATAAGACCGATTTGCTGAAAGATTTTATTTCCAAAGCGGGCCGGCCCTTCCCGGCGTATCTCGTCATGGATGAAAACGGGAAAGTAACCTTCGAGTTTCCACCCCGGGACGGGGATTGAAAACAAAAGGTGAAATACTGAAAGCTGAAAGCTGAAATTCCTGCTTTCTGCTTTCTCATTTATGGATCAATGGATCAAGAAATTCCTCGCCCACCTGGCGACGGATCGCGGCGCGTCGGTTTACACCCAGCGAAACTACAGACAGACGCTGACAGAATTCCACCGCTGGCATCAGCAAGAACGACAGCAACCGCCTCACTGGGAAACCTTGAAGCGGGACGACTTCCGAAGTTATCTCCGTTTTCTTGGTCGGGGCAATCTGGGTCGCGCCGCCATTCAACTCCGTTTCTCGGCCTTGCGTTCGTTCTACAAATTCCTGGTCCGGCAGGGGGTCTTGATGGCATCGCCCATCAAGAACCTTTCATTGCCAAAAATCGAAAAGCGATTGCCGAAATTCCTGACTGCGCAGCAGATGGTTGATCTGCTGCGGGCACCGTTGAAGGAGTTGACCGCTTTGAAAAAGAATTCCGAAACAAAGATTGACGAAACGGTCTTTCTCCGGGACGTCGCGATTCTTGAAACAATCTATTCCTGCGGTTTGCGCATCAGCGAACTCTGCGGGTTGCAGGTGCAGGACATTGATTGGCACAATCAGAGTATTCGCGTTCGCGGCAAGGGGAAAAAGGAGCGCCTGGTTCCCATCGGAGCGCCAGCCTTGGAGGCGATTCGACATTACTGGAGCCAGTTGACTCACCCGCCGACCGATTCGATGCTGGTGTTTGTTGTGGATCAAGAAAAGCGATCGCCACTCTATCCGCGTCTGGTGCAACTTAGGTTGAAGCGCTATCTGGAAATTGCCGGTTTGGATCCCAAGTTGACGCCCCACAAACTGCGTCACAGTTACGCGACGCACATGCTCGACGCCGGCGCGGATTTGCGCAGCGTGCAGGAACTGCTCGGCCATGCTCATCTGGTCACCACACAGGTTTATACTCACTTGACGACCGAACGCTTGAAACGGGCGTACGATGAGGCACATCCGCGGGCGTAGTGATTTGGAAAATCGTCACAAATCAAGTTGGAGCGGGCTTGAGTCAGGCAGGCCACGGATTAACAGACATAGAGCGGTTGCCAAAATAAATTTCCGGATAGGAGCACACAGACCCCTCGCCCGGTCTTCAACCACCCTCTCCCCATCGCATGGGGAGAGCGAAGGGGTGAGGGGAATTCGGAAACTGATTCTGGCAGACAGTATGGCTGGGTTGGGTTTCATGTCTGAAAACAGGTCAGTCGCGATGTAAATCAGGACACCTTGATGAGACACAAGTTAACAGCTCCAGAAAAAAGAGACTTGAATTTGTGATAGTGGAGGCGAAATTAGCTTTGGATCAGCAGCCAGGGGTGGAAGCGGATTTCATTTTAGCGACAGAATCCTGCTGGCACCCGGGTTGCTATTTCATCTTTCGCGGTTGTAACAGGCAATCAGTGAACAACCAGTCGTACTCATAATAACCCGCCTGTTGCTGAGTTCACGCCGCGAAACAGAAAGAAAAAAATAGTTATGAAAATCAACAAGTCCCTCAAAGCGGGTTTCACCCTCGTGGAAATCATGATTGTGGTGGCCATCATCGGGCGCTGGAGAACAAGCAGCCCAGCGACGTTACACCGACGGCAGCCAACATCGATCCATACCTGGGTCGGAGTGGTTCGACGGCCAACATTGTGTGTCCTGCCGGCGGCACGGCTGCAACCTTTGCTACCAGCTACACCATTAATCCTCTGACCAACGCACCGGTTTGCCAGGTTGTTGCCGCGACCCACGTGTTGCCGTAATCGGGAAAACCAAATCGTTTAGGCCAAGGCTTAGGATTCATTCCTAAGCCTTGTTTCTCATAACGGTGTCAATCGCATACACCGGGCAGAATCCCTTCGCGGCAACAGAGCAAGTTGCTCTGGCAACACTGACGGTGATGTTGTAAGCTCGATTGATTAAGAGACATTAGGACCGGCAGTCTCCGTGCTGATGGTGAATTAAAGGGCAACAGTTATGAAAACCATAACATTCCGAAAATCAGGTTTCACGCTCGTGGAGATCATGATCGTAGTGGCCATCATCGGTCTCCTGGCTGTCATTGCCATCCCCAACTTCGTAAGAGCGCGCACGACATCGCAGATGAATGCGTGCATCAACAACCTGCGCCAGATCGACTCGGCGAAGCAGCAATGGGCGCTCGAAACCAAGCAAACAACCACGGCCACGCCGACAACCGCAGATGTGCGAAGTTACCTTGTTCGCGGAACTGTTGGACCTCTGCCGTTATGCCCGGCGGGCGGCACCAGCGCGACTTTTGCAACGTGCTACACGATCAACGAAATTGGCACTCCGCCAGTTTGCCTTATTGTTCCAACCGATCCGGGAGCGCACAAGCTGCCTTAACGAACTTCGGCATCTGGTGGGAGAAGGGTTTGAGAATCAATTCTCAAACCTTTTTATTTGTCCTCATCTCACTCCCGTCCGTCAACCCCCCGGTCAACTTTCACGAAATGAACTGGACCAATGAGGCGACGTAAGTGTTCCGTTTTGTGCAAAAATTCAGGTTTATTAGTGCGGACGCAATTTCGCATGAAGCAACGACCTGTTTTTGACCCCGGCCAGCCCACCCCTTCGGGATCATTTCGATCTGCGGCAACTCGCCGTGCAGACGGGTCGGCTTCAGTGCCCTGGCAGAGCACCGTGACTCACACGAAAGGTTGGTTTGGATTTCGTGCGCTGTAAATTTCGAGCTTTCATTCGCCGGGCGAAATTTGTAGTTCCAAGGGGAGATGATCACACCACGCCTTCGCATGGGCCAGGTGCAAAAGAGCTTTGGTGCCACGCGCGCCCTCAAAAATGTTTCCTTCGAGGTTGCACCTGGCGAGGTTCATGCGCTCATCGGTGAGAACGGCGCGGGCAAGAGCACGTTGATGAAAATTCTCAGCGGTGCGTACCGTCCCGACGCCGGCCAGATCGAACTCGATGGCCAGCCCTTCGTTCCCGCCAATCCGCTTCATGCCCGGCACGGCGGCATTGCGATGATTTACCAGGAACTCACCCTCGCGCCACACCTGAGCGTGGAGGAAAACATATTGCTGGGGGAAGAGCCGGCGACGCTCGGTTGGTTGAACCGCCCACGCCGTCACGAGCTTGCCCGCGCCGCGCTGGCCGAGCTTCATCACGAAAACATTCCGTTGAACGCGCCGGTGAACAGCCGCACCATCGCCGAACAGCAGGTCGTGGAAATCGCGCGGGCGCTCATCGGCGAGCCAAAGGTGCTCATCATGGACGAACCGACCAGCAGCCTCACGCAGGTTGATACCGAGAATCTGTTTGCGGTCATCGAGCGGCTGCGTCAACGCGGTGTGAGCATCGTCTATATCAGTCATTTCCTGGAGGAATGTAAGCGCGTTTGCAATCGTTACACCGTGCTGCGCGACGGCGAAAGCGTCGGTACCGGTGAGATGGCGACCGCGGATTTGAACGAGATCATCCGACTCATGGTGGGCCGGGAAATCAGCGACATCTATCCGCGCACGCCGCACCGCCTCGGCAAACCAGTTCTGGAATTTCGCGCCTTGGCGGGACAGACCAAGCCGCGCTCGGTGAGTTTGACGTTGCACGAAGGCGAAATCCTAGGCATTGCCGGACTTGTCGGCGCGGGACGCACGGAAACGGTGCGCGCCTGTTTCGGTTTGGACCGAATTAAAAGCGGAACGGTTTTGGTGGAATCAAGAGAAGAAACCCATCGCACTCCCGCGCAACGACTGGCCGACGGAATTGGTTTGCTGAGCGAGAACCGCAAGGAGGAAGGGTTGATGCTCAATCGAAGCCTGGCGGATAATCTGACCATCACCCGGTACGAACCGGTTTCCCGAATGGGTTTCATCAATGGCCGCTCGCAGCGACAGGCTGCGGGAGAGTGGATGCAACGGCTGGACGTTCGCGCTCAAAGCCCGGCGCAGACGGTGGGTGAATTATCCGGCGGCAATCAACAGAAGATTGCCATTGGACGACTGCTGCATCACGATGCAAAAATCCTGCTGCTGGACGAGCCGACGCGCGGGATTGACGTCGGCAGCAAAGCGCAGGTCTATAAACTGATGGGCGAATTGGCGGCGCAAGGCAAAGCGATCCTCTTCGTCAGCTCGTATCTACCGGAACTGCTCGGCATTTGCGACACCATCGGCGTGATGTGCCGTGGTGTATTGTCGGCCGTTCGCCCGGTCGGCGAGTGGAGGGAGCACAGCATCATCGCCTCGGCCATTGGTCGGACCGAAGCAGCAGCCAAATGATTCAAACGTGAGCAACGATTCGAGACAAAACCGTTTCAATCTGGTTGCGTTGCTGAACGCCGTTGGGCCGTTCTTCGGACTGCTGCTGGTGGTCGGACTCTTTTCGCTCAGCTCGGAGGTGCGCCCGTATCTTTTCACCGGCGGAAATTTGAAGATCATTCTGATCCAGACGGTGATTGTCGCCATCGGCGCATTGGGAATGACGATGATTATTGTCAGTGGTGGAATTGATTTGAGCGTGGGCTCGGTTGTGGCGCTGACGAGCGTGTTGGGCGCGACGTTGCTGGTGAGAGGCTATTCGCCGGCGGCGACCATCATCCTGACCATTCTCGCCGGTGGCATCGTGGGGTTGGGCAACGGCCTGGTCATCGCCGGTTTTCGCATGATGCCCTTCATCGTGACGCTGGGCATGATGGGCGTGGTGCGCGGCACGGCCAAATGGCTGGCCGGCAATCAAACCGTCAACAATCCGCCCGGCACGCCGATCAACGACATCATGGCGCGGTTGCAACCGACGGAATTGTTTCCGTTGCCACTCGGCGTGTGGATCGCCATTGGTCTTGCAATCATCATGTCAGTGATGATGCGGCACACGATTTTTGGCCGGTACATTTTTGCCCTAGGGTCGAATGAAGCGACGGCGCGTTTGTGCGGTATCCGGGTGCAACTGCACAAGGTGATCATCTACACGCTGGCGGGGTTGTTCTTCGGTCTGGCTGGGCTTATGCAACTTTCCCGACTGACTCAAGGAGACCCGACCGTAGCAGTTGGGTTGGAACTGGACATCATCGCGGCGGTGGTCATCGGTGGCGCGAGTCTGAACGGCGGCACCGGCAGCATCCTCGGCTCGATGATAGGCGCGCTGATCATGGCCGTGTTGCGGAATGGCTCGAACCAGATGGGCTGGCAGAACTTCACTCAGGAAATCATCATCGGCCTTGTGATCATCCTGGCGGTGGGCTTGGACAAGCTGCGGCAGTCACGCCACGCCTGATCAGCAAACCCTGTGTTCTTGACGGTGGCGGCGGCTGGATTTAGTTTGTCCGCATGGCGCTGGCACAAACTCTATTGCTCACGGCGGAAGATTATCGCTTGATGCCCGAAACCGGGCCGCGCTATCAACTCATCGAGGGGGAACTTTTTATGGCGCCGGCACCGAATCGTTATCACCAGGACATTTCGGGAAACATCGAATTCATTTTGATGAAATACTTGGAAAAACATCGAGTCGGCAAACTCTATGACGCGCCGTTCGATGTTTATTTGGGCGAGCATAATGTTTTTCAGCCGGACAAGGCCTTTGTGTCCAATGAACGCCTTTCCATTCTGACCGACATGGGCGCGGAAGGCGCGCCCAATCTGGTCGTTGAAATTTTGTCGGACAGCACGGCGCACTTGGATAAAAAAACCAAATTGAAGGTGTACGCGGCAAACGGGGTGGAGGAACTCTGGCTGGTCGATCCGGAAACGAAGTCCGTCAAATTATATCGTTTTCAGGACAGTGCGGAGGAACCTGCCGCCGTTTACCATCGGAACGAAAGTTTTACATCCCCTTGCTTTCCGGGCTTGAGCATCAGCCTGTCAGAAATCTTCAAGCGCTGATTTGCAATCCAGGACTCAACTGACGGCGCGGAATCCACTTGCTGCCTGATTGAATTACTGCAATCCAACGTCAGTCAGAAATCAAATTCTCCAACCCCTGCGGTAGTGATGCTGGATGAACTGGTCGGCTTCCGGACAGTTTGTTGCCTTCAGAGTTTTGGCATCCCATTGCAGTTTTTGTCCGACGCGGTAAGCCGCGTTGCCGAGCAACGCCGCTTCCGTCAGCGCGCCGGAATAATCGAAGTTGCAGGTGGTCGGCCCGCCGGTTTTGCAGGCCTCGACCCATTCCTTGTGATGCCCGATCGAGTTGGGAATGAACGGCTGGGGTGGCACGAAACCCGCGAAATCCTTTTCGGGCAGAAGCTGATGGCGGTTGTAATCGGAAAGCAACATGCCCTTGCTGCCGATAAAGAGAACCCCACTGTTCCATTTGGCCGTCACATCGGGCGCGAGCAGTTCGGGTTTTTTGCCGCCATGATACCAGGTCAGTTTCACCGGCGGTTTGCCACCGCGCGAAGGATATTCGTAGCGGACGATCAACCACGGTGGCGTGGATTCAGGATGCACCGGCGGGCCGTCCACCACTTCGACCGTGAGCGGATGACGCAATTCCAGCGCCCAATGCGGCAGGTCCATGTAATGACAACCGAAGTCCGCCAGCGCGCCGCCGCCGAACGCCCACCAGTTCCGCCACTTGAACGGCAGATACTCAGGACTGTATGGGCGATATGCAACCGGCCCGAGCCACAAATCGTAATGAACATTGGGCGGAACGGGCGGCGTTTCCTTGGGCCGCTCCATGCCGCCGTAAGTGGCGGCCACCCAGACGTGCACCTCGTTCACCGGGCCGATCGCATCGCGCTGAATCAATTCCACCACCCGGCGGTAATTGGTGCCGGCGTGAATCTGGGTCCCGATCTGCGTGACGCGCTTGCGCTTTCTGGCCGCCTCGGCAACGATCCGGGCTTCTGACACGGTGTGCGTCAGCGGCTTCTCACAGTAAACATGGCGACCGCTCCGGAGTGCCGCGACGGTCGCCACCGCGTGCGTGTGATCCGGGGTGCCGACAACGATGGCATCAAGGCCTTTGTGATCCAGCAACCGACGGAAGTCGTTGTAGGTTTTCGCGCCGGGGTATTTTGCCTTGGCCTTCGCCAGGAAGTTATCGTCGATGTCGCATAGCGCGGCGACGTTGACGCTGTCGATTTCCCGAGCCACCTCGTTAAGGTCATCTCCCGCGCGGTTGGCGACGCCGATAAATCCGATGTCGAGCTTTTCGTTGGGCGATCCTTTGGCGGAGAAAAACCGGCCTCCCGCGAGCCACAGACCCGCTGCGGTTAAAGAGGTATGTTTGATGAACTGACGACGGCCAATGCGCGCATTCATAAGAATTAAGATTCAGTTTCAGTGACGCGGCAATTCGCGGATGTAAATGTTTTTGAAATAAAGATTGTTCCCGTGGTTTTGCAGTTCGATCTGGCCGGTTGGGAAAATCGGCCGGGTGCGGTCCCAGTAGTTTTCCAGAGTCACGTCATTGACCACCAACTCGCCGTTGAGGAAAACATGGACCTTCTCGCCCACCATCAGAATGCGGAAACGATTCCAGTCGCCGATCCAATGGTCCGCGCGCTTGAGCGGCGTCGAAGGATTCTTCTGGTTGTTGTATAAACCGCCCGAGCCAACTTCACTGCCGCTCTTGGCGTGAAACGGATCCCAAATCTGCACCTGCGGGCTGCCGCGTAAATAAATTCCACTGTCGCCGCCCTCCTTGATCTTCCAATCGACCAACATTTCAAAGTCGCCGTAGTCTTTGACGGTGCACAAGCTGTCGCCCCTGCCGTCGAATTCGAGCACGCCGTTGAGCGCTTTCCAGTGTTCCACCATCCGTTCGTTGGCCGTGGCTTGGGCGGCGGCGCTTTCAGCGGGCGAGAGTTTGGCCCGCTTGATGGGGTTGTCATTGGGCGGTGCGAGCAGCCCTTTCCAACCGGATAAATCTTTGCCGTTGAATAGCGCGGTGAATCCTTCCGGCGGAATGTTGTTCCGCGGAATCACGGGCAGTTGCTTCAGGCGGATGTTGCGAAATTCGACGTAATCGTTGTGGCCAAGAAATCCGATATGGCCGCGGTCGCGCAACAGCCCCGGATGCTTTCGCAAAACTTCCGCGTCGGTGACGTTGTTGAGATCCGCATTGACGATGACCTTGCCGTTCAAGGTGACTTTGATGTGGCGACCTTGCGCCAGAATCTCCTCCTGGTTCCATTCGCCGATTTTTTTGAGCGCACCGCGCTTGGCCGGCACGACGCAGTAGATCGAGCCGTGGAATTGCCAGGGCTTGAGGTTGGCGTATTGCGGAGCGGAATCCTCCAGCACCTGGATCTCCATGCCCACATAAGCGCCGTCGCCTTCCAGCGGTGCGCGGATGCCGATGCCATTATTCGATCCCGGTTCGAGCTTGAATTCAAAGCGGAGGATGAAGTCGGAATATTCTTTTTCCGCGTACAAATTACCGCCGCCGCCCTTGGCGCAGTAAATGACGCCGTCCTTGACCCCGTAGCCTTCGCCATGTTTTCCAACGAGCGTCCAGCCTTTCAAGGACTGGCCGTCGAACAGACTGACAAAGCCCGCTTCCCGCGGCGTCGTGACGCAGGCCGTCAATGCGCAGCAGGCCGCCCCAATCAGAGCGCTGGTTTTCAAGGTGAGCAAATTGAACGAAGAGTTCGCCGGACGATGGTTCATTTTCATTTTGAGCGATGGTTTCCGGGAAAGAGACTTTGGCATTCGCACGGCACTGTCAAGCCGGCTCTTGCACAGTGGAAGGAATGCGGAGGCGACGAGCGAGCCGGGAGAGCTATTTCAAACGGAACACAATCCGGGCCTTGGTCAGATCGTAGGGGGACATCTCCATGCGCACGCGGTCGCCGACGGTGAGACGCACAAAATGTTTGCGCATCTTCCCGGAGATATGAGCCAGAACCTCGTGCTTGTTATCCAGCGCCACGCGAAACATCGTGCCCGGCAGGACGGTGATGATCCTGCCTTCCACTTCAATATTTCCTTCCGTGCTCATGCAAAAAAGAAAATCGCACTTTCATCCGGGCTACCCGGTACACATTTTGATGGGCGGCAGTTTGTTTATTTTTCGAATGAAGTAAAGTTTTTTTGGATGTTGCATTCTGCGCGTGACTTCCCACCCATTTCATGGAAAGTTTTCGGCACTTATGAAAACTTTGTCGTTAACTTGCGTCCTCGGTCTGATGTTCGGTGTGGTTCTCGCTCAAGCAGACGAACCCAAGAAAGAAGAAAAGAAAGCTGCCACGGTCACCAACGAAGTCGCCGTCATCAAAACCACGGCTGGCGAAATGGTGATCGAATTCTGGCCCGATGTGGCGCCTAAAACGGTCGAGAATTTCAAGACCCTGGCAAAAAAAGGTTTTTACGATGGCACGGCATTTCATCGCATCATCAAAGGCTTCATGATTCAGGGTGGCGATCCACTCACCAAGGATGAAAGCCAGAGTTCGAAGTGGGGCACGGGAGGCCCCGGATACAACATCAAAGGCGAAACCAATAACCGGAATGACCGCAAACATGTTAGGGGTGTGATTTCGATGGCGCATTCAGGGCATCCGGACACCGCAGGCAGTCAGTTCTACATTTGCCTGGTTCCCACGCCGCAACTGGATGGCGGCTACACGACATTTGGCAAGCTGATCAAGGGCGACGACGTGCTGACCAAGTTGGGCGACACGCCATGCGGCCCCGGAAATCGAGGTGAAAACAGCCGTCCGATCAATCGCGCTGGTGTTGAGAGCGTCAAGATCGTTCCTGCGGATTCCGTGAAGTAGTATTCCCACCAACCAAGTCCTCAACTCGAAATCTCAAACAAATCATGAGCGAAATAGCCATCATCAAAACATCCGAGGGCGAAATGACCGTTGAATTCTGGCCAGACGTCGCACCAGGCCACGTCGAAAATTTCATGAAGCTGGCGAAGCAAGGGTTTTACGACGGCACCTGTTTTCACCGTGTCATCAAAGGTTTCATGATTCAGGGTGGTGATCCGCTAACAAAGGATCAAGCCAACCAGAGCCGTTGGGGCACGGGTGGCCCAAGCTGGCAAATCAAAGCTGAGTTCAACGAAAAGCCACACGTGCGCGGCGTGCTCTCGATGGCGCGCTCCAACGACCCGAATTCCGCTGGTTCGCAGTTTTTCATCTGCCACGGCGATCCGCGCTTTCTGGATCGCGAATACACGGCGTTCGGCAAGTTGATCAAAGGCGACGAGGTGCTGGAGAAAATCGCCACGACGCCCACGCAGGCCGGCGATCGGCCGGTCAAGCGCATGAACGTTGAAAGCGTCAAGATCGTTCCTGCCGCCTCGGTGAAGTGATGCCGCTGAATCGTCAACTCCTCCGTTTCCACGATTCCGGAAACAGACGTCCTTGTTTTTTCATCTTGCCTGACTCTGCGTTGAAGCTGAAAATGCGCCCGCGACCCTGATGAAACAAAACGGCACGGATTCATTTTGCAACTGGCTTCAAACTCGACCTCCCACTTCTTCTCCGTCAATTCAGTTGGGCCGGGCCTTGGCGTTGATGATGTCTCTCGCGTGCGTTGTGCCGTTTTCTTGCGGTGCCGCGCCCGCCAATGTCCCCAATTACCAGATCGGCGAGACTGCCCGGGTGGATGTCATTACTCCCTTCAAGCTGGTCGTCATTGATCCGGAGGCAACGGAGAAATTAAAACTGGAGGAAGCCCGGCGGGTGCGAATCATTTACCGATTTGATCCCGGCGCGGTCGAAGAGGCGATTGATGGTCTGCACAACGCCTTTGCAGCGAACCGTGAAAAGTTTCTCGATAAAGTGGAAGCCGAATTTCAGAAGCGGCAACTGAGCGTTTCCCAGGTTGACTCGCCGCGTTTCCGCAAACTGGTCACGGCATTTCAGACGGAGAACACATCGCTTCCCGTCAACCTTGTCCTCGCCCGGCTTTGGGCGCAGGGGGACGCGGGGGAGGAAGTCCTCGGCCAGATGGCGGCCAGATTGCGCGGCGCGATGGAGCGTTACATCCGCCCCGTCGAAATGCCGCCAGAAGGCAAACTCGGGCAACCGATGGTGCGGATGTTTTCCATCTCCAAGGATGCCCCGACTCCGACGTTGGCGGAAGTGGAAGAACAGAGCCGGCCCGTTCACCGGACGAACATCGTTGTGCTGGCACGTGCCAGGAAAGATTTTCGTGACGGTCTGCCAATTTACGAACGGGCAATTGGAAGATTTCTGGAAACGCTGATCAGGACGAATTGTCAGGTGGACATCGAGTTGACCCGGCAGGCGCGCGCAATAAAGGCCGAACCCATCTATTCCGCCGACCAGTATGAGCCGGGACAGACGATTGTCCATCGCGGTGAGCTCATCGACGTCAAGATCAAAGCCGCATTGGACCAACTCCGAACCCAGTCGGCCGCGAAACAATTGGAGAAACAACTGGCCACTGCATCCGGAAGAGAGCGATGGACAACCGCCGTCTGGTGGTCGGGCGCAGTCGCGCTCCTGTTGCTGGCAGGTTTTGTTCTCTGGGGACTGAAGCGAAGGGCACGTGTTTCCCTGCTGCCGGTCCCCGTCGGCCCTTCGGCTCTGATGCAAACGGGAGGACCGGAAGCCCTATCCCAGACCGCGGCCCAGTCGGGACTGATGTTATACCTGGCCCATCTGCTCCGCGACAAACTCGTGCAACGTTTATTCTCGCAACGAACGCATCTGCTGGCCGCCCAGGAAACGGCCACGTCCCAAGCGACGGAAATGGAAGAACAACTCACCAGGATTCAAGCTCAGATGCAGGATCGTTTCAAAGCCTACGAACAGCGGATCGCGGAACTGGAAAAAGAACTGGCCGTGACCGAGGGGGAGAAACGCGACCTCGTGCGCGCCAAGATTGTGCTGGCTCGCAAGGAGTACGACGAGGAGCGGGCCAAAAACCGCGTGTCGCTCAATTAGTCAGGGAGGATTTTTGTTGTGCGCGCAACGCCTCGTCGTAACACGCCAGCGCTTCGGGATAGCGTTTCAACCGGTTGAACACGCCACCTTTCAGCAGGTAGGCAGTGGTCTTGGAGTTATCCACGGCAATCGCGCGGTCATAAATCTCAATCGCTTCCTCCATTCGTTGCAGGCGTTCCAACACCGTGCCCTTTTTGAGCAACGCCTCGATGTTCGCCGGATCAATCGCGAGCGCCTCCTCGACGCACGCCAACGCTTCTTCGTGCTGCCCCAAATTGAGCAGCGTCTGGCTCTTGCCGAGCATCAGGGAGACCTGCGCCGCCTGCTCAGAAACGCCGGCGGACTTCGCGTCAGTTGAAGAAGGCGCATCGGATCGTTGCGGAGTCTCCTTTGATTCGCCGTCCGGATGGCCGTTTTCACTGGCGGTCGCAAGCGGAGCGGTGGAATGTTCCAGTTCATAAATGCGTTTTTGCAGCCGCTCGATGGCCCCCAGATATTGCCGGTTGGATTGTTCCACCGGATCCAGAGCGACGCGCTGTGAATCGCCCGTTCCCAGGGCCGCAAATGGGTAGTCGTGAGACTGTCCGAGACGCAACGCGCTGGCCACCTCGGTGAGCCGGTTCATCGAGCGCATCTGAAACCACGCGGTGAACACCATCGCCAAAAAACCAATGCCGCCAAAGCTGCCCGCCACGATGAGCATCGTCCGGTTGGAGTCATGCATCGCCTCCAATTCGCGCTCCCGCTGTGTGGCGAGGTTCTGCGCGATAAGGTTGAGGCTGCCGGCGATGGCCTCTGCATTTCGTTGGGCAGCGGCTTCGGCGTCCTTGTGCGATTGCTCGATGTCGCGCTGGATCGCCCGGAGCTGTTCCTGCGCCAGCAGATAAGCCCGCAACGCCTGTTGCGCCACGGAAACCTCGTCGCTCGGCGGCTCGCTGGTGGCGGAGGTGGATGATTTGGTTCCTTGCGCCCTCACCATGAGCGAGGATAAAAAGAGCGCAAGACTGATGGAGACGCTGACCACGAAAAGTCGATGAGATTGAAGTTTTTTCATAAGCGTGGGACGCTGTCCGCACGTTAAGAAGCAGGTGCAAATTTGCAAGGTAAAAAGCGGCGACAAACTGGACAAGTTATTAACAATTTGAACCTGACGGGATCGCCCCAATCATGGGGTAACAACGCAACGATGAATACCCATGAACTGACCAAGGTGTTGCTTGAACTGGGTTGTCCGCCGGAAAAATCGGAGGAGATGGCCGCCCAACTGGACAAGCGCGCCCGCCAACTGGCCAGTCAGAAGGGCTGGACTTACGAGGAATCGCTGACCCACTTGCTTTCTTTAATGAAGCAGGGCTGGGCGGCGAAGGAGAAAGGACTGTGACATCACCGGATGAAATTCGAATCGTGGTTTTGCCTCGGCGGGGTTTTTACTCATCGCAGTTCACAACCTGAAACTCACAACTTGAAATTCGCATGATCAAACCCTGGCCCAGGATCGCTTCCAAACCAGCGGGAGATTTCCGCATCTTCACCATTCGCGATGAGCAGAAACGGTCTCCACGCACTGGCGAGCCGCATGATTTTTACGTCATTGACTGCGTCAATTGGGTCAACGTCATCGCCACAACCTCCGACCAGCAGCTTGTGATGATCGAACAATATCGCCACGGCACGGACACCGTGGAGTTGGAAATTCCCGGCGGCATGATGGACGCGCATGAGAACTCGCCGGTGGCCACCGGCTTGCGCGAGTTGCGCGAGGAGACCGGTTACGAGGGACAGAACGCCCGCCTCATCGGGGAAATCTTTCCCAACCCGGCCATCATGAGCAACACCTGTTACACCGTGCTGGTGGAGAATTGTGAATTGAAGCATCCAACAGAATTCGATCACGGCGAAGACATGATCAACCGGCTTATGCCCATCGCCGAGATCCCGCGGCTGATTGCGGATGGAAGAATCCGCCATGCGATGGTGGTGGTGGCGCTGTACCACTTCGAACTGTGGCGACGCGGTATCAAGTCTTCCGGGAAATTTTCCAGTTGCGAAACGTGATTCGCGGCTAGAACGACGGCCCCTCACCCCGTCCTCTGCCATGAAGCTTGCCAGAATCGTCTCCCAAACTTTGTCGCATATGCGACAAAGTTTGGGACGGCGAGATTGAAGGTCCCGATGCGTGTCCAAAGTTGGAGGTGGAAACTTTCCATGAACCTGCGGCCACCCACCCTTTGCCCCTCCCAGGAGGGGAACAATCCGCCATGCGCCGCTCCCCCTCCGGCTGTGAACGAAAGATTTCCGTTGTCAATGGCGGGAAAGGAATTCGAGCACCGTCTGGTTGAACTGCCGAGGGTTTTCCAAATGCAACCCGTGCGAAACGTCCGGCAACGTGATGAGTTCTGAACTCGGCAGATCCGCTTGCAGTTCGCGGATGGTCTGGCGAAAAACCGCCGTGCTCAATTCGCCTTCGAGCAATAAGGTGGGCGCTTTTATTTTTCGCGCGTGCTCAGACTTGAAGGCCGTGGTGGAACTTGTTCCCAGTAACATCGGTTTCAACGTGTTGATGTTGTCCATCATCACGGCGCGTACCGGCGCCGCAAGTTCGTCAAACGTCCACGGTGCGATTACCGCGTTGATGAAATGCCTTAACGCGGCTTCTGCGCCTTCTATCTGCCAGCGCGCCAGCACCTGCTCGGTGAGGGAAATCAGTTCCTGCACCAAGGGGCGGTTTTCAGGCTTCGGCGTGAGCAAAGAGAACAGCGTCGGTTCGGCCAACACGAGCGTGCGCACCAACTCCGGATGTCTTGCCGCGAGCCACGCGGCCACGGCGCCGCCGTAGGAATGGCCGATGACATGAGCCGGCTGGAGTTTCAACCTGCAAATCAAAGCCGCCAGATCACTGGCGTGGCGATCGGCAGTGTAGTCGGTGACATCATCGGCGCAGTGGGCGGGGTGGTGATAGCGCCGCGAATAGGCAATGGCGCGGTGATGGCGGGCAAACGTTTTTAACTGGGCGTTCCAGGTGCGATAATCGCCCAATGCCCCGTGCACAAAAACGACCGGCGCGCCTTCCCCATGATCGACGAAGACTAATTCCGCTTCGTTGACGGCGAGTCGCTGCATCAGAACTTTCTAGTGGCGGATTTCAACCACCGCTCTGCCGCGCTTTTTCCTTCTTCTCCTCGAGTTCGGCCTGGATTGATTTGCGGTCGATCACCAGTTGTTTCTCCAACTGTGCATAACCTTCGTAGTCGCCTTTCTCGGCGGCCTTGGCGAGTTCGCCCTTCAGAAAAATCTCCCGCTCGGCAATCTTGGCGGCGTATTGCGAGTCGAGTTCGGCGAGTTGTTTCTTTTTGGCGGCGGTCATTTTGACGGTCGGCGCGGTCTTGTTCAGACGTTCCATGGCAAGTTCGTAGGATGATTTCATAAGATTTCAGTTGGTTGGAGTGCCCATCTGCGTTTGGAATTATGAACTGGGCATTTCATTTTGCCGGGCCGCCGCCAAGGGGCGGCTTCTTTTTCCACGGCATGTCGGGAAATTTTGTCGGCAGTTTGACCGGCGGCGGTTTCGGCGCGGCCATTTGCAGTTCGGGATCACCGGACCTGGCGGCGTCGGGCGGCGACATGTTTTCCTTCCAGGACGCGATGCGCGCTTGCAAACCGTGGTGTTCAGCGGTTTTTTTGTCGCCGCTCTTCATGTAAAAGAGCGAGAGGTTGGTGTGCACGAGTTGGTCGTTGGGCCGGAGCTTTTCCGCTTTATGTCCTTCCGTAATCGCGCTCGCATAATCGCCCTTGCGATAATACGCCATGCCGAGCGAGAGCTGCGCATCAAAATGAGCCGGGTCTTCCGCCAGCACGCGTTTCAACGTGGCGATGGCGGCATCGTAGTCGTCCTGGCTGAAGGCGAACATCGCCTCGTCGTATTGTTCCTGGAGGGAAGCCATAAGTCTTTTGACAATCAACCGTAGCTCACCATCATAGGACCGTGCAAGTGCCGGAGACAGGTTTCAGCGTTCTATCGTTGCACGGTTGCCTCGACCTTGATGCTGAGATCTCTTAACAATTCACGGTTCAACGATTTGACTTTAGCAGATGACTTTGCCAATCCAACTCATCTCGACCGATTTTGACGGGACGTTTTTCGCGGAGTTTGAAAGCCCGCCGGTTCCGGAAAAAATTCAGACACTCATCGGCCAGTTGCAGGCGCAGGGTGCCAAATGGGTCATCAATACCGGACGCGACATGTCGAGCCTGATGGAAGCGTTGGGGCGCGCCCGGGTTTCTGTTCACCCGGATTATCTGGTCCTGGTGGAACGGGAAATTTACTGCCGCGAAGGTTCGCGGTACGTGAGTCTGGAGGAGTGGAATCAGGCGTGCGTGCGCGACCATGAGGCATTGTTCACGCGCGTGCGCGCCGACCTGCCGACGTTGATGGAATGGGTGAATTCTCGTTATGAGGCCACCGTGTACGAAGATCCGTACTCACCGTTCTGCCTGATTGCCGGCAACCATGGCGACGCCGACGCCATTCACGATTACTTGAGTGACTACTGTTGCAGGGTGCCCGCCCTCACCGTGGTGCGCAACGATGTGTATGCGCGGTTCAGTCACGCAGCCTACAACAAGGGGAAGGCGTTGGCGGAGATCGCGCGACGACTCCGGATCGGGGTGGAGAATGTTTTTGCAGCGGGCGACCACCTGAATGATCTGCCAATGTTGTCGCGGGAGTTTGCGCGCTGGCTGGTCGCTCCGGAAAACGCCGTGGATGCCGTGAAGGAGTCCGTCCGCCGACAAAACGGCTTTGTCAGTTTGCTGCCGCACGCTCATGGGGTGGCGCAAGGACTGGAACTGCATCTGGCGGATGCGGGCGCATTGATATCCAAGTTAATCCGCTCACCGAGTTAAATTACGTTCCCTAATCAGCGGCTTTGTCCGGCGCCAACCGGATCAAGCCGGAGCGCAACAACCTGCTGTTTGCTGAGGAAATGCGCGGCGATGTTATGGTTTGACACCTTGGACGACAATGCTAGTGTGACTCGGCAACGGAGTTGCGTCGTTGAAAATCTGCATGTGACGTAATGATCCCGCGCCGTTTATCAGGACGTTTAATTGATCGAACTCATGAGTGCAACAACATTAACGGCTCAATCCTCCGGTGGCACGCCAAAGATGGCGAAGGTCTCGGAAGCGGTCATCCGCATCGCCGGCAATTCGCAGGACGGCATCCAGGCGATCGGTGGTTTTCTCGCCCGGCTGGCCGGCCGCAGCGAGCAGGAGGTCATGACCTTCATGACAATTCCTTCCACGATTTCCGGCGGACCATCAATCTTTCAAGTGCGCATCGGCTCCGGTGAAGTGTTGAGCGCCGGCGATGAAGCGGACGTGCTGCTCGCCTTCTATCAACATTCCTACGAAGACCACATCAAGTCGCTCAAGAAAGGCGGCATCGTGTTGTATGACTCCGACCACGTCGAAGTGAAGCCGGAGTGGGAAAAGGAATACCGCCATGTCGGCGTGCCCATATCCGGTTTGACCGTTGAGGCCATCGGCGGCACGGCCAAGGACAAGGGCAAGAATATCGGCGGCAAAGACACGAGCATTCTCAACAACGCGCTGGCGGCGTTCCAGGCCGGCTACGCCCACTCGCTCGGCAACGTGATTGAAACTTTTAAATTCGTCGATAGCCAGAAGCGGGCTGGCCTTCAGGTCGTCATGAACGGCAACGAGGCGCTCGGTTATGGAATTCTCGCCGCTGGCGTCCGTTTTGGCGCGGGTTATCCCATCACGCCGTGGTCGGACATCATGGAATTGCTGCGACGCGAGTTGCCCAAATACGGCGGCACGTTTGTGCAATGCGAGGATGAAATCGCCTCCATCTCGATGGCCATCGGCGCCAGCTACGCCGGACGGGTGGCGGTGACGGGTTCGAGCGGGCCGGGGATCTCGCTGAAAACCGAAGCGCTCGGTTGGGCGGTCATGGCGGAAATACCGTTGATCATCGTGGACGTGCAACGGGGCGGACCTTCCACCGGAATGCCGACGAACGTCGAACAGTCCGACCTGAACATCGCCTGCTTCGGCGGCCACGGCGACTCTCCACGCGTCGTCATCGCGCCGGCCAACGTCGAGGATTGTTTTTACACTGCCATCGAAGCCGTCAACCTCGCGCGCCAATACAGCGTCCCGGTCATCATCCTTACCGATCAGGCCATCGCCACACGCATCGAAGCCTTTGAAGAACCGAAGCTCGAAAAAATTTGCCAGGACATTTCGCCGGATCTGACGCCCGTGGCGGACCACAAGCCTTACGATTTGTCAGTCGCGGATGGCGTCACTCATCATGTGGTGCCGGGAACGCGGGTTCAGAGTGGCAGGTATCCCATCATCACCGGCTTGGAACACGACGAGCTTGGTCATCCCACCGGCTCGCCCAAACTGCACATGCAAATGACCGCCAAACGACGCAGGAAATTGCAAGCCCTCGCCGCCACGCTGCCCGTGCCGAAAGTGTACGGCCCGCCCGAAGGCAATGTGCTCCTCGTCGGCTGGGGTTCAACGCAAGGCCCGATCAAAGAAGCCGTGGACCGCGCCCGGGCGGCGGGCGACAGTGTTTCTGCGCTCCATTTCCGCCACCTCAATCCGTTGCCCAACGGTGTCGAAAACATTTTCTCCGGTTTCAACCACGTCTTCGTTGTGGAATTGAATGATGAAGGTCTTTACGGCTACGGCCAGTTCGCCGGGCTGTTGCGCGCCCGTTACTGCGACCCGAAGATTCGCGGCCTCAACAAGACCGACGGTTTGACCTGGAAAGTGAAGGAAATTCTCGAACGCGCCCACACCCATGTCGCCACTGGCCTGCGCAAACTGTAACCGACTTAACTATTGTAACCATTCACCGAAGTATGAATTCTCCCGTCATCGAAATCCCCGCGCGCACCGGCAATATCACCGTCGCTCCGCTGCCTGACGCTGAACGCAAAGGCCTCACCAAGAAAGAGCTTGCCGCCGATCATCCGACCTGGTGTCCCGGTTGCGGCGACTTCTCCGTGCTCGCGCTTTACTTCAAGCTCATCGAAAAGCGCAAACTGATTCACGAGAAAATCACCACGATCGCCGGCATTGGCTGCTCCAGCCGTTTTCCGTATTTCGTCCAGGCCCATGGGGTGCATTACATTCATGGTCGCGCGCTGCCGTTCGCCAGCGGCATTTCGTTGAGCCGGCCCGACCTGCATGTGTTCGTTTTTGGCGGTGATGGCGACGCGTTCTCCATCGGCGGCAATCACTTCAATCACACGGCGCGCAAGAACATCAACCTCACCTATGTCGTGATGGACAATTGGGTCTATGGCCTGACGAAGAAGCAGACCTCGCCCACGTCGCCGCCGGGCTTCAAGAGCAAGACCGACACCTGGGGTGCCGTGGATCAGCCGATCAATCCGATGAAACAAGCCATCGGCGCCGGCGCCACGTTTGTGGCCCGCACGACGCACACGAATCCCAATCACGTGCTGCAAATGATGGAAGCCGCGATGGATCACGACGGCTTCAGCTTTGTCGAGTGCCTCAGCGAATGCGTGGAGTTTTACGAAGGCGCCTTCGACGCCTCCAACCCCCGCAAAGGCGGCGTGTTCAACACGGTGCCGGCCGATCACGACGTGACCGATGAAGTGGCGGCCTACAAACTGGCCGGCGAACCGTTCCCCGGTTACTTCGGCATTTTCTACAACGTCAACCACCCGACCAAGAACGCGCTCGAAGCCAAAATCATCGCCAGCCAGCGCGAGAAGGTCAAAGGACTGAAAGACTGGCAAATCCTCCAGCAAAATTTTGACCGGTCGAAGTAAATGGATTGACCAACAATTCCCCAGCTCCGGCGCAACCCGGGGCTTTTTTTACCGCCTCGCCTTGCTCGGTTGTGTCTCCACGGAAAATCTTTGACCCGTGCACCGGGCGGATTTAGTTTCCGGCCATGCTTCACGAAAAGCCTCATTCGCATTCACGCGAGCACGCCTTTTCGTTTTTCAATCCTCGCGCGCGCGAAGGGCTGACCGTCTTCAGCCGGCGCAGCATGTTGAAAGCGAGCCTGGCCGGTCTGGCCGGGTTGACGTTGCCCGGCTTGCTTCAGGCTCGCGGTGAAGCCGTGAAGAGCGGCAAGCCGATTCGTGGCAACAAGAGCGTCATTCTCCTCTGGATGGCCGGCGGGCCCAGCCACATTGACACGTGGGACGTCAAGCCCGACATGCCGTCCGAAATTCGCGGCCCCTTCAGCGCCATCCCCACCAAACTGCCCGGGGTGCGCATCAGCGAGTATCTGCCGAAATGTGCCGCCATGATGGACAAGTTCACGCTCATCCGCTCGGTGGATTGCCGCGAGAGCAATCATGAGCCGAACATGGTAATGCAGACCGCCAACCTCGAAGCCGAACCGCGCACGAATCCGAAGGGCGATAAATATCCGGCCATCGCCTCGATCGTCGCCAAACTGCGCGGTGCGAATCATCCCGCCATGCCACCCTACGTGGCCTTGAACGTGAAGGATAAATCGCATCTGGCCTGGGGCGGCTACCTGGGCAAGGCGTACGACCCGTTCGTCGGCGACAACGTCAGCAAGATTTTTCAACTGCCGCGCGGTTTGACCATGGAGCGGTTGCAAACGCGCCAGACCCTGTCCCAACAAATGGACCGGCTGCGAAGCGATCTGGATTTGAGCGGCTCCATGGAAGCGTTGGATCGCTTTGGGCAAACGGCGTTCGACATCGTCGCGGGCCAGCGCGCGCAAGAAGCGTTTGACTTGTCGAAAGAGTTTCCCAGGACGTTTGAACGTTTCGGAACGCATGCTTGGAGTCGTCAGGCATTGCTGGCGCGACGGTTGGTGGAAGCGGGTGTGAGTTTTGTGACGATTGATTTGAGCAACCACTCCGCGTCTGGCACGTGGGACACGCACGGTGACAACATTCCGCCCTACGGCGGCATCTGGAGCGGTCTGCGCCCATTGCTGCCGGTGTTCGATCACCTGTTCACCACGTTGATCAGCGATCTGGCAGAGCGCGGTTTGCTGGATGACACCCTCGTGATCGCGATGGGCGAGTTTGGTCGCACCCCGAAGATCGGCACGCAGGGCAGCACGGACGGGCGCGATCACTGGCCGGTGGTGATGTCGATGGTGATGGCCGGTGGTGATGTCGATGGTGATGGCCGGCGGCGGCTTCCGCCACGGACAGGTGATTGGCGCAACGGAACGCGACGGCGGCGCGATCAAGGAGCGTCCCATCACGCCTGGGGATATTGCGGCGACAATTTATTATCACATGGGTGTGCCGCTTGACGCCACGTATCTCGATCACCAGGGCCGCCCGCGTTACATCGTGGACAACGGCGCGCCGATTCGTGAATTGATTTGAAGTGCTCGCCGGCACGGTCCATGTTCAGGGCTTTAATCTCACGGGTGTTCTGCAAACCTTGAGTCTGACCTCCTCGATCCTCATTTCTGTTCATTCGTAAATCAGGTGAACAGCGAAAGCTGGTTGCCGTCAGGGCGGCGAAACGCGGCGGTTGAAAGCGTCGGCGACTGATCGCCGATGCCCGCTTTGCGGCAGGCCACATCGAACATTTTTTCGATTTGCCCGGCAAAAATTCCTTCGCCGGTCATGCGCGAGCCGAATTGCGCGTCGTTAAGTTTGCCGCCCCGCAGCGCGCGGATGCGATTCAGCACCTTGTCCTTCTTCTCCGGGAAATGCTGCGTCAGCCATTGCTCGAAAAGCGGCGCGACGGCGTGGGGCAGGCGCAGCGTCACATGGCCGGCGAACTGCGCGCCCGCTTGCACAGCGGTGGCAATGAGCGCTGGGATTTCGTGATCGGTCAATCCCGGAATGACCGGCGCAATGAACACGCCCGTCGGAATACCGGCATCGCGCAACGCGCGCACCGCCGCCAGCCGCGCCGCCGGCGGTGACGTGCGCGGCTCCATGACTTTGCGCAGTTCGGTGTCCAGCGTCGTGAGGGAAATGAACACGGCGACGGCTTGATGTCGCGCCAGGTCGGCGAGCAGGTCAAGGTCGCGCGTGACGAGAAAGTTCTTGGTGACGATGGCGACCGGATTCCGAAAGTTCGCCAGCACTTCGAGGCAGCGCCGGGTGAGTCTGAGTTTTCTTTCCACCGGTTGGTAGCAATCCGTCACGCCGCTCATCGCAATGACTTTGGGATTCCATTTGGGCGAAGCGAGTTCGCGGCGCAAAAGCTCCGGCGCGTTTTCTTTGACCATGATCTTCGTCTCGAAGTCCAGGCCCGATGAAAATCCAAGATACTCGTGGAACGGCCGCGCGTAGCAGTAGATGCAGCCGTGCTCGCAACCGCGATACGGATTGATGCTCGCCTCGAAACCGATGTCGGGACTGTCGTTGGTGGCGATGATGGTGCTGCTGCGGTCTTTGAGAAACTGTGTGCGAGGCAACGGGTCTTCGTCCGGATTCCAGTCCGCGTCACGTTCGAGATGGATTGGCTCGAAACGGTTTGGCGGATTGTCCGCCGCACCGCGATGGGGAATGGAAACTTGTCCGTCCATGGAAAAAGACATGCTCACGAGTCAACCGGTTTACCTGCGCACCCGAATTTAGCGCAGCAACTCGCTGAACGCGACGGCAAAACCCGCCAGCAATTTTGACCGTGCGGATTCGGCGCCCGAAGTTTTGCTGTGCAGTTGGTAGCTGCCTTTCACGAGAACGAAGATTTCAATGGTCTGGCTGTCCGGGTCCACGATCCAATACTCCGGCAAACCAAATTGCTCATAGAGCGCTTTCTTCTGGATGCGGTCGCGCTGCCAGCTTCCCTCGGAAATGACTTCCATTGCCAGATCAGGCACGCCATTCACATGGCTTTTGATGATATCCTTTCGGGCTTTAGAGACGAACAACACGTCGGGTTGCACGACCCGATGCTGGGTTAGCACCACCTCAATCGGACCGAACAGAACCTCGCCGAGTTTGCGCTGCTCAACGAAGCGGTCCAGTTTCTTGTAAAACCTGGCAACAATTCTTTGATGATCAGGATGCGGTGCAGGCGACAGGATGATTTCTCCATTCCAAAGCTCGACGGGTAGGTTGGTTTCCGGCAAATCCGCAACCATCTCGTCGTAAGTCCAGAGACGTTTCGTTTTGGGTCGTGGCAGGGTTGCGGTTGTCATACTCCAATCATGAGTCTTTCGGTTGCAGAATCAAACCGAAACATTTCTGTTCAATACTTCGCCACACTGTGGTCGATTTCATCCGACCAGGCGTTGATGCCGCCCTTGACACTCTTGACGTATTTGAAACCCTGCTCCTGCAAAAACTTTACGGCCTTCATCGAGCGCACCCCGCTCTTGCAATGAATGTAAATCTGCTGGTTGGGATCGAGTTCGGTGAACCGTTGCGGCAACGAGCCGAGCGGAATTTGCGGCACGCCGTTGACGTGGCAGATCTCGTATTCGTCCGGATCGCGCACGTCGAGGACGCGGATGCCAAGTTTGGGGTCTTCCAAGGCGCGCTTCATTTCCTGCACGCTCACTTCGTCGGGGTTCTCCGCCGGCTCCGATTCGCCGCGGGTCAAACCGCAGAACTGTTCATAGTCGATGAGTTCCTTGATCGTGGGATTGTCGCCGCAGACGGGACATTGCGGATCACGACGGAGCTTCAGTTCACGGAACTTCATGTCGAGCGCGTTGAACAGCAGCAGTCGGCCTACGAGCGAACTGCCCTTGCCGAGCGCCAGCTTGAGAATTTCTGTCGCCTGAATGCAGCCGATGATTCCGGGCAACACGCCGAGCACGCCGCCCTCCGCGCAACTTGGCACCATGCCGGGCGGCGGCGGCTCGGGGTACAAGCAGCGATAACACGGTCCGCCAAGATGCGGAGCGAACACACTGGCCTGCCCTTCGAACCGGAAAATCGATCCGTAAACATTCGGTTTCTTGAGCAGCACACAAGCGTCGTTGGTAAGATAGCGCGTGGGGAAATTATCCGTGCCATCCACCACGATGTCGTATTGGCGGATGATCTCCAACGCGTTCTCGCTGCTGATGCGGGTGTTGTGGACGACGACTTGTGTGTTGGGATTGATGCTGGCAATGGTTTGCCTGGCGGATTCGGTCTTCGGACGGCCAACGTCTTCTGTGCCGTGAAGGATCTGGCGTTGGAGGTTGGAGAAATCGACTGCGTCGAAGTCGAGCACGCCCATTTTTCCAATGCCGGCGGCGGCAAGATAGAGCGCGATGGGCGAGCCAAGGCCGCCTGCGCCGATGCAGAGAACACTGGTGCCCTTGATCTTTTTCTGGCCGGCCAGCCCGACCTCCGGCAGAATCAAGTGCCGCGAGTAACGGCGGATTTCGTCATTGTTCAATTCCATAAATAAATTAAGGTTAGCGAGCGTAGTGCAGTTACAAAATAAATCAAGTCGCCAACCTTGCCCAAAATGTCTCCGACTCTTAATCCGCAGATCGCCGCCGCGCGTTTGAGAAAAATCTCAAAGCTCCGGCCAACGCTGGCGATGGTGCTGGGCAGCGGATTTCAGGATGCGCTGGTCGAACTGCGCGTGCAGGCCAGGCTGGCCTTTGGTAAGCTACCAGGTTTTCCACCGGTCGGGGTGAGTGGTCACGCGGGGCAATTGCTGATCGGACATCTGGGTGGTACGCCGGTGCTGGTGTTGAGCGGCCGGGCGCATTTTTACGAGGGGCATTCCATGGCGGCCGTGACGTTTCCGATTCGTGTGCTGGCGGAGTTTGGCATTCGCGATCTGCTGCTCACCAACGCGGCAGGTGGCGTCAACCGGCGTTATCGTTCGGGCGATTTCATGTGCTTGACCGACCACATCAATTTCATGGGCGCAAACCCGCTCAGAGCTGGGGCGTTGCGCGGTCGAGCTTGTTTTCTGGATCTGACGCAAACATATGACGAAAATCTGAATCGGCTGCTTAAAAGAGCGGCGCGTCGGAGCGGGGTGCGATTGCATTCGGGTGTTTACCTTGCGGTATCGGGCCCCAGTTACGAAACGCCGGCGGAAATCCTCGCGTTCACCCGGCTCGGAGCGGATGTTGTCGGGATGAGCACGGTGCCGGAAGCCATTGTGGCGCGGCAATGCGGCTTGAAAGTGGCGGCGGTTTCGTGCATCACCAATCTGGCGGCAAGACGGGGCCGCGATTCGTTGTCGCACGCGGAGGTGCTGGAGACGGCGGGAAAAGTGAAAACGATGGCAGCGTTCCTGCTCAAAGAGTTTGCCCGGTTGTATGGCCAACATCAGTAAGAAGGATTTGATTGAAGCGGCGTTTCGAGCGCGCCGACGCGCGGTTGCTCCGTATTCGAAGTTCAAAGTCGGTGCCGCCTTGCTTACGAAGCCGGGGAAAATCATCACCGGCGCGAATGTGGAGAGTGCCAGTTACGGTTTGACCTGTTGCGCGGAGCGAGTGGCGCTCTTCAAGGCGTTGACCGAAGGCCACACGCACTTTGCTGCCATTGCCGTCGTGGCGCGCGTGCCGGGAGGACCGATGCCGTGCGGTGCCTGCCGGCAGCTTTTGGCGGAATATGCGGCGGACGCGGTGGTGTTGGTCGCAGACAGCCGGTCGTTGCGCCAGATAAGGCGGTTTTCAGTAAGGAATTTGTTGCCGGCTGCGTTTGTCAAAGTTCCGAGACGGTCTGCGTGAGGAAAGCTTTGAAAGAACAGCTTCAGTGACTTACAAGTAATGAGTTGATGATGAAGTCTGAGTTTGTATTTGCCTTGGAGAACGCCGCCTGGCCCGCGTTTCTAGTGGATGAGGCCGGGACGATACGCCGAGTTAATCAAGCGGCGGTGAAAGCTTTTGGCGCGGTTCTGGAAGGCGAGTTTGCGTTGCTCTCGGCGATCTGGTCGCCGGCCAATGAAGGCACGGCGGAACAATTTTTGGCGCGTTGGGAACGTTCTCCTTCAGCCACGGTTTCGCTTAAATTCTCCAGCAAAGGTGGAATCACCACCGGATACCTGACCCACATTTGTTCCGCGACCTGGGGCCAACAAAAGCATTTCGTGTTTCAACTCTTGGCGGAAACTGACGCTGGCCCTGGGCTTCAAGCCGCTGCTCTGGAAACCAAAGTCCTGAACCTCGAAGCCAGCGTGGCGCACAAACAGAAACTGGACTGCGCCTTGCAACTGGCACGCACGGTGGCGTTGGACTTCAACAATGCACTGACCAGCATCCTCGGGCACACTTCGCTCGTTTTAAGCCGGATGCCTCCCAACGATCCCTGGCGCGCTTCCTTGATGGAGGTGGAGAAATCGGCCGCCAAGGCGGCGGAGATTGCCAGCGACCTTGGCACTTTTAGTCGTCAGGAAAAGGACACCCGCGGCCAGACCGCCGGCAATTTGAATCTGCTCCTGCAACCGAACGTGGAACTGTTCCAAAGTTCAAACAAGGGCAAGATCAATTGGTCCCTCCAGTTGGAGCGAAAACTATTCACGGTAAAGTTTGACGAGGCCAAAATGCAGCAGGCTTTCGTCAAGATTCTGGAGAACGCCGTTCAAGCTCTTGGCCCGGCCAATGGACGGATCAGCATCCAAACGCGCAACCTGGAACTCCGGCAGCCAACTCAGGACCGGAACGTGCACCTCGCCGCGGGCAATTACGTTTGCGTGGAGATCGCCGACAATGGTTGCGGCATAGAGCCGGAAGTGTTGCCGCGAATTTTCGAACCGTTCTTCACCACCAAACCGGGGGGCACTCATCGCGGTCTGGGTCTGGCTTGGGTTTACGGCATCGTCACCAACCACGGCGGCGGCGTGGCGGTGTCCAGTCACCCCGGCACGGGCACCTCGGTGCGCGTTTATTTGCCGGCCGAGAAAAAAGTCGTCAAAGACAACGGCGTCTCCACCGCCGACCTGCACGGAACTCAAACCATCCTGATGGTGGATGACGAGGATTTGTTGTTGACGATGGGCCAGACGATCCTGTCGGCATTTGGCTACCGGGTGTTGACGGCCAACAGTGGGGCGAAGGCGCTCGAAATCTTGTCGCAGAATGAAACCCATATTGATTTGATTATCACGGACCTGGTCATGCCGAACATGAGCGGGCGGGATCTGATTGAGCATGTCCGCCAGCTCGCGCCCGAGCTGCGCATCATCCGCTCCAGCGGTTATGTTTGGCCGATGGGCAAGGAGGACGACGCCGACTACCTGCAAAAACCCTTTACCAGCCAGGAGTTGTTATTAAAAGTCAAGCAAGTGTTGACGCCCCAGGAAACAACATAAGTTGACTGAATTACCGGGATGGGGTTTCAATCAGCTTATGCAAATTGAGAGTCTCAAAGTCTTTTGTGACCTGGCCGAAACCGAAAGTTTCACGAAGGCCGCCCAGATCAACGACATCACCCAGTCCGCCGTCAGTCAACAGATCAGTTCGCTGGAACGGCAATTCAAATCGCTGCTCATCGAACGGAGCAAGAAGAAATTCCGCCTGACGCGGGAAGGCCACGTGCTCTACGAATTCAGCAAGCAGATCATTCAGACTTACGATTCGTTGCACAGCCGGCTGCAGGAAATCAAAGACATCATCTCGGGCACCATTCGCGTGGCCACCATTTACAGCATCGGGTTGCACGACCTGCCGCCCTACATCAAGCGATTTCTCAAGCGCTATCCCACCGTCAACGTGCACGTTGAATATCGCCGCGCCAACCAGGTGTATGAGGACGTGCTGGGCAACGTGGTGGATTTGGGGCTGGTCGCCTATCCCGCGCGGGAAATCAAACTGGAAACGGTGGCCCTGCGGAAAGACCCGCTGGTGTTGATCTGCCATCCGCAACATGCCTTCGCCAAAGCCAAAACGATCAAACTGAAGGCCATTGCCGGTCAAAAATTTATCGGCTTCGAACCCGACATTCCCACCCGCAAAGCCCTCGATAAAATTTTGAAAGACCACGAAGTCCAGGTCGATCACGTGATGGAGTTCGACAATATCGAAACGGTAAAGCGCGCCGTGGAGATCGATGCGGGCATCTCCATCGTTCCGCAAGGCACGATCTTGCAGGAAGTCTCCAAACAAACTCTCGCCCAGGTGCAATTCGAGGACGCGGAGTTCTATCGGCCGTTGGCGGCCATCTACAAGAAGAACAAGGTGCTTTCGCCGGCCATGAAACAATTTCTGGCGATCTTGAAAGAGGCGTGATGGAAGGACTGGCCCGGATTTTCCGGCAAACGTTTGGTGCTCCAGAAAAGCAACGCGGTCTCGAACGGCTGCTCCGATGAAAACGGCAAGCGCTTCAAACTGACATGCGGGGCGGCCCGCAGCTACTTTAGATTCGTCGGGTTCAACGGCTTCAAATCGCGCGGCACGAACATGCCATTCTTGCGAATCACTTCGCCGTCGAACCACACCTCGCCGCCGCCCCAATCGGGTCGCTGAATCAACACCATGTCCCAGTGGACGGCGGAGCGATTGCCGTTGTCGCATTCCTCGTACGCCTGACCCGGCGTGAAGTGCAGCGAGCCGGCGATTTTTTCATCGAACAAAATGTCGCACATCGGGTTCAGGATGTAAGGATTGAATCCAAGCGAAAACTCACCGACGTAGCGCGCGCCCGCGTCGGTATCCAGAATCTCGTTCAACCGTTTCGTGTGGTTGCCCGTGGCCTTGATGATTTTCCCCTCCTTGAATTCCAGTCGCACATTTTCGAATTTCGTGCCCGAATAAATCGTCGGCGCGTTGAAGTGAATCACGCCGTTGACGGAATTCTTCACCGGACAGGAGAAAACTTCGCCGTCGGGAATGTTGCGGTCGCCCTTGCACATCTTCGCGCCGATGCCTTTGATGCTGAAGGTGAGGTCCGTGCCGGGACTTTTCAATCGAACGCGGTCCGCCCTTTTCATCCGCCGTTCCAGCGGCACCATCGCCCGCGCCATCTTGCGATAATTCATGGTGCAGACATCGAAGTACAGGTTTTCAAAAGCCTCCGTGCTCATGCCGGCGCCCTGTGCCATGCTCGGTGTCGGCCAGCGCAACACGCACCACCGGGTTTTGTTCACGCGATAGTTCAACACCGGCCGCAGGATTTTGGAATAGAGCGCCATGCGATCGCCCGGCACATCGGCATTTTCACTGGCGTTGGCGCTGCCACGGATGGCGATGTATGCCTGTACCTTCTTCATGCGAAACAACTCCACGTCGCGCACCAGCGCCGCGTGCCTGGCGTTCGTGTCGTGTTGGATTTCCCGGGTGATTCGCGTGTGGCGGATTTCGATGAGCGGCGTGGCGCCAGCGGCCCGCGCGGCGCGCATCAACTCGATGGAAAACTCATCCGGCACGTCGATCATGTCCAGCAGCACGCGGTCGCCCTTCGTCAACGCCGTGGAGTAGTTCACCAACAGTTTCGCCAATTTTGAATAACGTGGATCGGTCATATATTTTGCCGAGGCTAGAATGAATTGAGTGAAGAATCAAACCGGCCGTGATACTTGCTTGCGTTGGGCTGATGCATACGAACTTTTTCGAGCCTGGTTTCCCGCCAAAATACTGTCCTTCCATTCGCTAAATTCCTCGGCAGTGCTGAAGTGAAAAATCCATTTGGGAAAACGGATTTCACCGGATTTCATCCGCCGCCGTAATTTGCGCAGCCCGGTCAATTCCCGCCTGGAGGCCAGCTTGAACAAAAGCTCGTGCCGTGACTTTGGCGCTTTCTCGACTTCGATCAATGGTGTGTTTCACGGCGGCTCAAGCTTAGGCTGGTGCGCGGGACAAAGCAAGCGGTCGCATTCCTTCAAGCTGTTCGGGTTTCCAACGCGACGGCGCTTTCGCTCCGGCTGCCATGCTGGAGGCGCATGGGGGTGCCGTCCCCGTAGCGCCAACTTCCAAGCCGGATGTGTCGCGGATTTCCAAATCCGCGACCCTTGAAAGGCTCCACGAGCGCCAAGGTCTCCATGCGTCGCGGCGGCAGAGAGAGATGGGATTCGCGATCCCCAAGACTGGATGGGATTTTCTTGGACGGCGACCGGCCAGTTGTGGCAGCATGAGGGACATTGAACCACGAGACTCTGACAAGAGCGCACTTTTGAGTGCTGGCATCCTTACCTGAATCAACTTCGTGACCATGAAAATAACCCGCAAAGATTTTCTCCTTCGCTCAGGCGCGGCGGCGTTGCCGCTCTCGCTGGCCGGCGCGGGTGCCGCCCTGGCGGCCGAGCCGACTCAGCCCTCGCCCACGCAGTCCGGCCAACCGCATTTCAACGTCCGACAATTCGGCGCCATTGGCGATGGGAAAGCAAAGGACACCAACGCCATTCAATCGGCCATTGATGCTGCCGGAAAAAACGGCGGAGTCGTTTATCTGCCGCCGGGAAAATACTTGTCGGGAACGGTGCGCCTCAAGAGTCATGTCTCCGTTTTCATCGACGCGGGCGCAACTCTGATCTCCAGCCCCGACAAGGATGATTTCGATCCTTACGAGAAACTGGACTTCAAGTCCTTTTCCGACGATGAGACGACCGACTTCCACTACGCGTTGTTGCGCGGTCAGGATGTCGAGCATGTCGGCGTCTTCGGGCCGGGCACCATCGAAGGCAACCGGACCAAGCGTGGCGGCCCGAAACCGATCGCTCTCAAAAACTGCCGGCACATTGCTGTTCGCGACATCACGTTGCAAAACTCGCCCAATTACAACATCAGCCTGCTCGGCTGCGACCACGTCAACATCGAGGGCGTCACGATTCTCAACGGCTACTGCGACGGCATCGACCCCGACTGTTGTCATCACGTCCGCATCGCCAATTGTTACGTCGAATCGTGGGACGACGCGATCGTGCCCAAAGCCAGCTTCGCGCTCGGATACCGTCGCTCCACCGAGAACGTGGCCGTGACCAACTGCGTCCTCACCACCGCCTGCAACGCGTTCAAGCTCGGCACGGAATCGAGCGGCGATTTCAAAAACATCAGCGTCGGCAATTGCACGATGTATGGCCGGCCCGATTTGTGGAAGCGCAATCCAACTTCCGGCGTGTCCATTGAGATGGTGGATGGGGCGAGCATTGACCGCGTCGTCGTTTCCAACATTGCCATGGCCGACATCCGCGCGCCGATCTTCATCCGCCAGGGCGCCCGTGGTCGCGCGCAAAAAGTTCCCAAGCCGGAGGTTCTGCAAAATGTTTCCATCTCAGACGTCGTGGCAACCGGCGCGCAACTCACTTCCTCCATCAGTGGCATTCCCGG
Source organism: Verrucomicrobiota bacterium (assembly GCA_016200005.1). NCBI lineage: Bacteria > Pseudomonadati > Verrucomicrobiota > Verrucomicrobiota bacterium. Next base: position 80,420 of record JACQFP010000031.1, read on the forward strand.
CTATCCGGTTCACAAGATCACGCTCAAGAACATCCACATCTCGGCGCGCGGCAGCGCGGCTGCGGATTTGGCAGACCGCGTAGTGCCGGAACAGGAGAATGGCTACCCGGATGCGGGGCGTTTCGGAGAATTGCCCGCTTACGGTTTGTATTGCCGTCACGTAGAAACCCTGATGCTCGACAATATCAGCCTTCATCTCGAACAAACCGATGGCCGACCGGCGCTGATTGCTGAGGACGTTGCCGAACTTGATCTTCGTTCCATCACTGCCGACCCGCCTTCGAGTACGCAGCCCGCGCTGTGGTTGCGCGATGTTCGCAGCGCTTTCCTGCAAGGATCGCGCGCGCGCGCCGGCACCAGGACATTTGTCAAATTGAGCGGTGAGAAAACCGCGCGGATTCGGGCGATCGGCAATGACTTCGGCGAGGCGGAAAAGGAATTCCTACTGGCGAAGGAGGTTTCCGAAAAGGAATTCCGGCAGGAGGGGAACCTGTCCGCCGGGCGATGAGAATAAACTTTCAATAATCCACCCACCTCAAATTCGTGGTATGCCAAAACTCTTGCCGCTCTTAACCCGAACGATCTTTTTGATGGGGTTGACGACCGCGGTTGGGAAGGACCTGCCCGCCTTTCCAGGCGCCGAAGGTTTCGGCGCAAACACACCGGGCGGACGCGGTGGAAAAGCTCTGTTCGTTTCGAATCTCAATGACGCCGGTCTCGGCAGCTTGCGCGCCGCCTGTGAAACCAAAGGCCCGCGCACCATCGTCTTCCGCGTTGGCGGCATCATCGACCTCAAATCGACAATCAAGGTGACCGAACCGTTTCTGACTCTTACAGGTCAGACTGCGCCCGGTGACGGTGTTTGCCTGCGCGGGCACAGCCTGATTGTCGCCACTCACGACGTGGTCATCCGCTATCTGCGCAGTCGGCCGGGCGACATCAGCGGCAAGGAAACCGACGCGCTGGGCGCCACGCACGGCGCGGCCAATGTCATCTTCGATCATTGCTCGGCGAGTTGGGCCGTGGATGAAAATCTTTCCATGAACGGCACGAACCACAACGTGACGTTGCAATGGAGCATCGTCAGTGAGGCGCTCTATCACAGCGTTCACCACAAGGGCGCGCACAGCATGGGCTCGTTGATGAGCGGTTTCGCCGGCGTTTCCCTGCATCACAATATTTACGCGCACAACAATTCCCGGAACACGCGACTGGGCGGTCGGGACACCAACTTTCCGCCCACCATCGACTTTCGCAACAATGTCCTCTACGACTGGGGCGAAATCTGCACCGGCATGGTCGGCGACACCATCAACGTCAACTACGCGGCCAACTACATCAAGGCCGGGCCGAGCAGCAAAGTGTCCAAACCCATCCTCATCGTTCACACGAATGCTAACGCGCAGTTTTTCCTGAGCGACAACGTGGTGGTGGGGCGGCCCAACTTCACCAGGGACAACCGCACCATGTTCAGCCGCACGGAACTGGATGGCCGCCGGCTCATCACCGTCGTTTCAAAACCGTTCGATGCGCCGCCCATCAAAATGTCATCGGCGGAAAAAGTGTATGAAACGATTTTGGCGAATGCCGGTGCCATCTTGCCGAAGCGGGATGCTGTCGATAGCCGCGTGGTGGAAGAAATCCGACGCGGCACCGGCCACATCATCGACTCGCAATGGGAAGTCGGCGGCTGGCCCGAATACAAGTCCGCGCGTCCGCCGCTCGATACCGACCGCGACGGAATGCCGGATGAATGGGAGAAACGCCACGGCCTCAATCCGAACGATCCGCGCGACGCCAACGATGACGCCAATGGCGATGGCTACACAAACCTCGAAGAGTTTATGAATGGCACTGATCCTCGTTCCAGCAGAGCGCTGAAGTAGGATGTGCCAAGAGCGCGGCGGCGATCAAGTATCGTCGCGGCGGTTGGATTCAAGTTCGGAGCGGCCGAGCCAGTAACACGCGAGCGGCGCGGGGATTTTCAAAAGGCGGCACTGTGCGCCGTCACGGACCACCTCAATCGTCTGGAAATCGGTGAGCTCGCGGGTAATGACGTAGCCGCGTTCCACTTTCTTGTTCGCGCAAAATTCCACCATGCCCTTCAACTCGCCCAAACCGGTGTGCTGCGGAGAACGATACTTTACCTCGAAGGGAACGAGCCGCCCATCGAGGTCGGCGATGAAATCCACCTCGCGGTCCTGTTTCCCGCGCCAATAGGAGAAGCCCACGCTGCGGGCGTAGTAACGGGTAAAGACGTGTTTGAAAAAGGCGGTTTCCACGGCGCGCCCCAAGCCGTCGGCATCTTCCAACAGCGCCTTGCCTTTGAGCAGCACACTTGGGCCAATGGCGGCGTCGGCAAGGTAAATTTTGGCCCGGGCGCGGAGCACTTGTTTGCCGTAACCGAACGGGAGCAGGCGGTGGATGAGATGCGTGGTTTCCAGCAGATCAATGAAGCTGCCGACGGTGGGCCGCTTGAGTTGAAGGCTGCTGCATAATTCGGGCAGGCTCAACAGGCCGCCGTCGTGCAGGCACAGGTAAAGAAAAACTTGTTCGAGCTCAAGAATGCGACGCACGCCGAAGAGCGCGGTCATGTCGCGCTTGAGCACCTTGTCCACGATGTCTTCGCGCAGAAGTTTTTGCGCGAGCGGAATGCTTTCCACGAGCGCGCTTTGCGGGAAACCTCCCCGCAGCAGGTATTCGTGGAACACCCCCACCAGCGGACGGGCCTCCTCACCGGTCCGGGTGAATCGGGCTTTGTCCCACTCGAATAGTTCCAGCAGCGAGCCAACGGCGGGCAGCACCGGGGTCACGAGTTTGCGGATTTGCAAGTATTCATAAAAGGAAAGGGTGGCGAGGCGGATGGTTTGCCAGCGACCAACCCCTGATTCCTGACCCTCGGTAACCAGTGGTGTGGCCGAACCGGTCACGGCGATGCGACGACGCTTCTCGAAATCCACCTGGTGTTTGATCCAAGTCTGCCAATCCTTTGCGACTTGGATTTCGTCGAGGAATAAATACTCTGGTCCTTCGCGAGCTGGCTCGAACTCGCGCCAGAGGCGGATGAGTGCATCCAACCCGATAAGCTTGAGCAGCGGATGATCGAAGGTGGCGTAAAGGATGTTGGTGGGAGGCGTGCCGCGCGCAAGCATTTCGTCTATGGCTTGGAGAAAAAGCGTCGTCTTGCCGACTTGCCGCGCACCGCTCAATAAGAGCGCGCGACCCGCCGGCGGATTGTTCACCCAACCGGTAATCTCACGGAATGCGGCCCGCTTCCATGTCGGCAAATCTGGAAAACGTGCGCCGGCCCACCAAGGATTGTATTGGCGAAGAACCGCGAATAGTTCGGCTTTGGAAGCAATCACGCACAGATTCAGCCAATTTATGAGATGCAGTGCAAGTGTATATTAATTAAATATGAGATTTTGTACATTATGCACGTTTTTTAGGTCGCTCCTGTCTGGTTAACGCAGGGAGCAAGAACTCGACAATGTTCGATGCGCCACCCATCAAAATCTCATCGGCGGAGAAAGTGTATGAAGCGATTTTGACGAGCGCCGGTGCCACCTTGCCAAAGCGGGATGCCGTCGATAGCCGCGTGGTGGAGGAAATTCGCCGCGGCAGCGGACACATCATCGACTCACAATGGGAAGTGGGCGGCTGGCCTGAATACAAGTCGGCCCGACCGCCGGTCGATACCGACCGCGACGGAATGCCGAATAAATGGGAGAAACGCCACGGTCTGAATCCGGACGATCCACGCGACGCAAACGAGGATACCGACAGCGACGGCTACACGAACCTTGAAGAATTCCTGAATGGACAGTGACTTCCACTCAAACGGACAATCACAAAAATTAGAAAGGCGGTTGCGAACCGATCAAAGTCTGGGACGGCGCGGCGACTGCGACGGAAACTGAACCGCCGGCGGGCAAATCCAAAGTGTTGGAAGATAATCTGGCGACGGCGTGAATTATGGCGCTCGCAGCCGATAATACTTCCCCGATTCGCTGGCGGCGTTGGTCACGACGTTGTTCGTGCCGCTGACCGAGGGCGCGGGAGTTACAGTGCTCCAGACGTTCGTGGTGAGGTTGGTGTTGGCCTCCAGCGTGAAGCCAGTGAAGTTCGTGGCCCACGAGAGCACGACATCCGTGTTCGCGCTGCGTTGAATGTTCAAGAGCGGCTGCGGCGGCGGCAGAGTGAGAAACACATTCCGCACGGATTCCGTGATGCTCTCCGAGCCGTTGTGTCGGCCGCTGCGATAATAACCGCGCGCGCGAATGTAGAGGTTCTGTCCGATTGAAAGGTTCAAACCGGTCAGCGTCCAGTTGTTGCCTGTCGCCGTGCCGTTGCCGAGGAAATTGTAATTCACGCCGTCGGCTGAATCCTCAAAGGTCACGCGTGTGAATTGCGGGCTTGACCCGCCGAGTATCCAGGTAACAGTGGTTTGCGTCACGGCGAGATTATGTCGCGCGCTGGTGTCGTTGCTCAAACGGGCGAAGAAATTGCGCGTCTGTCCGCCAATGGTCGTGAAACCGCCACCCGCCAAGATTTTTCCGTCCGCCTGCACCGCGATTGAAAGGACAGCACCGCTCGCTTCCGGGATGAACGAATCCGCCAAGCCGGTCGCGGGATCGAGCCGGGCGATGTTGTTGCGCGTCGCTCCGCCAATGGTCGTGAAAACGCCGCCCACCAAAATTTTTCCGTCCGCCTGCACCGCGATTGATTGGATTGAACCGTTCGCGCTCGGGTTGAACGAATCCGCCGCTCCGGTGATGGCATCGAGCCGGGCGATGTATGTGCGCGCCTGTCCGCCGATGCTCGTGAAAAAGCCGCCCGCTAAGATTTTTCCGTCCGCCTGCACCGCGATGGAATCGACCCCGCCATCCGCGTTCGCGTTCGGGTTAAACGAATCAGCCGCTCCGGTGATGGCATCGAGCCGGGCGATGTTGGTGCGCGCCTGTCCGCCGATGCTGGAGAAAAGGCCGCCCACTAAAATTTTGCCGTCCGACTGTATCGCAATGGCACCGACAGCCGAGGTGCCGGTCGGGTTCGGGTTGAACGAATCAGCCACGCCGGTGACGGCATCAAGCCGGGCGATGCCGGTGCGCAGCTCTCCGCCGATAGTGAAGAAACCGCCACCAACTAAAATCCTGCCGTCCGCCTGCACCGCGATTGCACCGACAAAACTGTTCGCGTTAGGGTCGAAGACGCTGTCGAGCGTGCCGTCGGGGTTCAGTCGGGCAATGTGGTTGCGCGTGACGGACACCCCCCCATTCGGCGCGAGCGACGTAAAGTCGCCTCCGATGAGAACTTTGCCATCTGCCTGCACCGCAATTGCAGTAACCGAATTGTTCACGTTCGGGTTGAAGGCGAAGTCGAGCGTGCCATCCGTGTTCAATCGGGCAATGTTGGTGCGCGCCGCACTCAAAACGGTTGTAAAAGAACCGCCGATAAGAATTTTCCCGTCCGGCTGGACGGCAGTGGCGGAAACAGCAAAGCTGCCGACGATGTTGAGATTGAGCGTCCGGTCAAGCAGGCCGCCGGTTTCCAGTCGGGCGATGTTGTTGCGTGCCACCGCCGCTCCGCCGTTCGGCGCAAGCGTGGTGAAAGCGCCGCCCACTAAGATTTTCCCGTCCGCCTGCAACGCGAGTGAAAAGACCAGATCATTCGCGCCCGGGTTGAATGCGGTGTCCAGCGTGCCGTTCGGATTGAGCCGGGCGATGCGGTTGCGCGTCTGTCCACCGATGGTCGTGAAAAAGCCGCCCGCTAAAATCTTGCCGTCTGCCTGCACCACGATGGACTCGACCGTATCGCTCGCGTTCGGGTTGAACGAATCCGCCACGCCGGTGGTGGCATCAAGCCGGGCAATGAAATTGCGCGGCTGCCCGCCGATGCTGTTCGCGCCGCTGAAAACGCCGCCCACCAAAATCTTGCCGTCCGCCTGCAACGCGATGGCAAAGATATTACTGTTCGCGTTCGGGTCGAACGTCAGGTCAACCGCTCCGGTGGCATCGAGTCGGGCGATGCGATTGCGCGTCTGTCCACCGATCCTGGTGAAAGCGCCGCCCACTAAAATCATTCCGTCCGCCTGCACCACGATCACAGTCACCTGATTGTTCGCGCTCGGGTTGAACGTCAGGTCCACCGCTCCGGTGGCATCGAGCCGGGCGATGTTGGTGCGCGCCTGTCCGCCGACGCTGGTGAAAAGGCCGCCCACTAAAATCATTCCGTCCGACTGTATTGCGATGGCACCGACAAAAATGTTCGCGCCCGGGTTGAACGTCAAGTCAGCCAAGCCGGTGGTGGCATCGAGCCGGGCGATGTTGGTGCGCGTCTGTCCGCCAACGCTGGTGAAAATGCCGCCCACTACAATCTTGCCGTCCGCCTGCACCGCGATCGCAGTGACCTGATTGTTCGCATTTGGATTGAAGGCGCTGTCGAGCGTGCCGTCGGGGTTCAACCGGGCAATGCGGTTGCGCGTGACGGATACTCCGCCGTTGGGCGAGAGTGAGGTAAAATTGCCGCCGATAAGAATCTTGCCGTCCGGTTGGACGACGACGACTTGAACCGTGCCGTTGGCGTGCGGATCGAAGCCGTCGAGCGCGGATTGCCCGCGCACCGCCGCCGCACCGCCCGCCAGCAGCACGGCCACGGAAAACAGCAGGAGCGCAGCTTTCCTAGTGAGGGAAGATGTATGCTTCATAGTTCACTGGGCCGTGGTTCACCGAGTTGCAACCAGGGTCGCCAGAATTCAAGGCTCACGGCCAACGAACCAGAAATGGTGGAGACAAGAATAAGAGAAGCAGATTGACCGACGATTGGCGAGCTTTATTCCCTTGGGTTGTGCCTGTTACGAGCGCTTCACTTAACTCTCTTCTGCCTGCACTCCCGCTGTGCTCGCGCACTCTCGCGGCGGGTCGTTTCGGCACGGGCGCGCCGTGGCCGCCTCAAAACGCTGCGCGATACGTTTTCAATGAATCAGCCGCTTGGGTGTCTTCGCCGGGTGTCAGACCGAATTCACGGCTGCACAGGGTTGAAGCTTTCCGATATTCGGCATGGCCGTCGGTGAAGAGGAGGTCGCCGCCGCTCGTGTGGATGGTGCTGTAGAGTTGGAAGCCGTAGGTGAGCCGGTCCTGCCACCTTTTTCGGTTTGAGCCAAGACGGTTACTGGTCATGGGTCCAACGTTAGCCTGATTCCTTCCCTTCTGCCGACTTCGGCCGTCGGGCCGGCAGGGCGGACAACTTGATGCGCTGATAAGCGCCGCGCTTCTGATCTTCCGGGTGTGGCTCAATGGCGAGAACAGTGATGTCGCCCTGCTCCGGCCCATACGCCCAAAACAAAAGCCCGGCTGCCGGCGTCCGGTTCTCCAGATAGGACTGGAAAATCTTGATGCGGTATTTGCGCGTCAGGTCGTCAATCTCGTGCGAGGCCAGTCCAGGATGGCGCGGGTTCTGGCTTAAAAATCCTAGCGCCTTGGCGAGCTTCTTGAAAAACTTTTCTTCGTCCCGGCTCAACTTACCCTGAAGTTTCCGGGTCGAGAGGTCGTTCCAATGCGCCTCCATCTCCGGCACACCCATGCGAATGTGAAAGGCCACGGCGTCCCCTTAACTGTCGAGAAACGGCATGAGATCGATGGGCGGCGAGGCGAGGCCTTTCTTCAGGTGGGCCACGGATTTGTGGAGCATTTTGCGCGTGCGGGCAGAGATGGCCTGCGGCGGCACGAGCACGCGCGGTTCCAGCAGGTAACAGCCGTTGGAGAGGGCTTTGACATGAAAATACTTCGTCGTGGCACTGCGCAGGCTGATGCGCTTCTTCGCGTCGGCAGCCACGTCGTAGTGTTCGACAATGGTGATGCCGCCGCCCGGTTTCTTGCGTTCGAGTGTCGCGCTTGGCATGGCACAACTGTGGTGGGAATTCCCACCAACGTCAAGCGGCTCAATTCAACTTTCTCGCCGGGGCTTGCCTTCATACTCCGCATGGCCGCGTCAGTTTCGGCATCGCCGCTGGCGCGACGCAACATTCCATCACCGCTCCAACGCCAACAGCAATTGAATCCTCATGTGTTCGGACGACGCTGCCAAATCCGGCACGACGAGCAAGTAGGCTCGAAAAAATGCTTACTCTTTTTCGTCGGTGCTGGCATTTTGAGTATTAACGATGAGCAAGGTTTCCAAGAAGCGCGCCTGCCCGGCGGTCGGGCGCGAGATTTCCTCCGGCGAGTGCGGCGAGAACCGCCAGAGCCGTTACGTCTGCCCGGCGGATTGCGTGCACAATCCTTTCGCGCCGGCCAATTACTCCCAATTCCTCGAACTCGAAGGTGAGTTGGATCACAAATGCATGGACCGGCTGATCGAGCACGCCCCCAGTCGCGCGACGATGGAAAAAGCCATCCAGGCAGCGCGTCATGATCCAAACCCGCACGCCTTGCACGCGTTTTACGAATGGCAATTGTTCTTTGCAGGCGGCCCGGACGGTTTGACGACCGCTCAACGCTGGGAGAAAGCCGGTTTTTCCGGCCTGAAGAATGACGAGCGCGTTCTGCTGCGCGCGAAAATGCAGACGCGCCTCGCTTTGCTGGAAATTCATCGCGTGCTGGACGGCGAACGCGTGGAGGCCGTGGATTTGCTCGCGCCCGGCGCGCCGGCGATGACGTTTCAAGACCGCAGTCTGGCCGGCGTCGCGGTGCGGTTCGCCAGCGCGCTGACGTGGATTTATCCGCTGCCGCACTTCTGGCGGTTGAGCGGCACGGCGGTGCTGCTCCCCGAGCTGGCCCAGTTCTCAGCCGAGGAAGTCGTGACCGAAATCGTCCGGCATCTGGGCGGCCCGACCGGCGCGGAAGAAATGCGCCGGTGGCTGGCGGAAAACCTCGTGCGTTTCGACGATGCGCTGCAAGCCACCGCGCGGCTGCGCCGGATGAAGATGTTCGCCGGAATGGACGCCCGATATGGCAAGGCGGTTTACGCTCTTCAATCGTCCTTTGCCGAATGCCGCCAGCGTTTGGACGACGTGCCCGAAGTGGAGACGGACCAACTCTCCGAGGTGGAACGTCAGGAGGGATTCGCCGAAGCGCGCGTGTGGTTCACGGATTTGGTGGCGGTGAAACAAGCGGTGCCGCCGGGCGGGCGCGCGCTGCTGGGGCGCGTGTTGCTCGGCCAGGCCCACTGGCGGCTGGAAGCGTTCGGCGGCGAGCGCTTCGCGGAATTGCGGCGGCAGTTCGAGCAATGCCTCGGCGAACGCGTCCGACTCACGGGTGAGCGCCTCGACGACCTCGGCGCGGGCCTGGCCGCCAAAGAACCAACGGTGAATGAATCGCTCGTTCCACCGCGGCTGCTTGAGGAGCCGCAAAAAATTCTACTGGCTTCCTCACGCATCCCACCGCCTCCGCCTGGTTTGTCTCGCGAGGAGACCGAAAACGAACTGATGCGCGCCGCCGACCGCGCGTTCCTGGACGACTCCATTCCCGCGTTGGACAACCGGACGCCGCGCGAAGCCGCGCGCGAACCGGCTTTGCGTCCGCGCCTGATCCGACTGCTCAAACAGCGCGTCCGCATGCACGACGAACGCAACCTGAGCACGGGGCGCACCGACGACATCAACTGGCTGCTGCGCGAACTTGGCGCGGAGGAAATCATTTTCGATCCGCCGCCGTGGCGTCCGCCGCTGCCGGACACGCCGAAGGAGGAGGAGTTGATGGACGGTGCGGACTTTGACGACGAGCTCGAACCGAATCCGAGTCTCCCGCCGGCGCCCCCATTGCCCGCCACGCCATTCAGCGTCGAAGAGGCGGCCCGACGGCTGGACGCCGCGATGGCCGCCTTCGACACAGCGGCCGAAGCCGAGGAGGCGCTTTATGACAGCGGCTCGCCGTTGATCAGTCACGCCGACGAACTCACGGTGGAATTGCTTTCGGACAAGGAGTTTGCATTCGCCGTGCCGTTTCTGTTGCAGTCATGGCTGGCGCTGGTGCCGCCAGGGCATCGCGCGCCCAAACTTCGTTTCGCAGACCTCGCGGCCGGCTTTGATCGCAATTGCGCCCAGCTTGAGGAATCGGTGAATTCGGGTTCGGTTGACCGATTGTTGAACTTTAGCAAAACGAGTTGCCAGCCCGAACTGATGCTGCTGCTGACGAATGAGATCTTGCACAACGGCATGAATGCTCCCAAACAGATCCGCCCCGGCGCCGGATCGCTCACGTTCATACTGGCGCTGGTCAAATCGGTCGTGGATGAACTGGACGGCGCCTTGCGCCGAAGCTCCCTGCACCGCGCATGAATTCTTCTAACGACCCACCCAGACTCCGTATGGCCGCGCGCGAAACGGCGGAGGAACTGGCGCGGCGTCTGGAGCACGAGCACCGTGCGGCAACCACCCAGCGCGAATACAACCTTGAACAATCGCTCGCGCCGTTCCGCGTCGGCTCGGTGCGGTATCTGAACGCCGTGCCTTTGACGCGCGGATTGGAGAGCGAAGTGACTTTTGCCACGCCCTCGAAGCTGGCGGAGCTGTTGCGCGCCCATGAACTGGACGCGGCACTTGTCAGCGTGACGGAGGTGTTGTTGAACGACGCCTACGACGTACTGGATGGCATCGCCGTGGCGTCGCTCGGCGAAGTCAAAAGCGTTTTGCTCGCGCACCGAAAACCGCTTGAAGAGGCACGGGAGATTTTTTGCGACACGGCTTCGCTCACGAGCGTGCAACTGTTGCGGGTGTTGCTGGCCGAACGCGGATTGCGTCCCGAGTTCAGGCCATTGGCCAGTTATGAGATTGCCGCCATGCCGGACTATGCGTTGTTGATCGGTGATCCGGCGCTGGATTTTTTACGCGCGGCCCATGAACACGAAATCTGGGACCTGGGCGCGGCCTGGTCGGAATTGACCCGCCTTCCGTTTGTCTATGCGGTCTGGGCGTTGCGGCGGGGCATTGAGAACGCCACGTTGCGACGGCAATTGCGCGAAGCGAAGGACTTTGGTCTGGACACGCTGGATGCCATCATTCATGAGCGTTCGGAATACGATTATGAATTTCGCAAGGATTATCTTGGCTGGCACATCCATTATCATCTCGGCGCCGACGAAAAACGGGGCTTGGCGAAGTTTACGGAGCTTTTGCGAAAACATACCGACAACACCATTTACGAACCGAGGTTTGTCGCCTGACGGAGGCATTGGATTGCAATGGCGAGTCGTCACCGGCATCATCCCTACCGTACCCGATGAATCAGGCAGCGCAGAAAAACCAAGAATCGAAAAACGGCGCCATTGCGTTCACGTTGATCGAGCTGCTGGTGGTCATCGCCATCATCGCGATTCTGGCGGGGCTGTTGTTGCCGGCACTTGCCAAAGCCAGGACCAAAGCCAAGCAAACGGCCTGTCTCAACAACATGCGCCAACTGGGCATCGCCACCGTGATGTACGTCCAGGAATACGGGAAATATCCAGGCACACTCTTCGCCCAGGGCGGCTTCCGGTATGTCTGGCCGTTGAGACTCTTTACCCAGCTTGGCACCAATCGAGCCGTGTTCTCATGTCCGACTGCGCGGCCCGACAGTTGGTGGGATACGAATCTCAATAAGACATTGGGCGCGCCATATCCAACTGGCGGGGGCAGGGATCCTTGGGGCATCAGCGAGACGGCGCTGTTTTCCATGGGCTACAACGATTGGGGCGCGTTCTTCGCGTTCTCCGATAAGGGCCTGGGCGGCGATGTGGACACCTGGCCGGAAGTCAAAGAATCGCAAGTCTTGAAGCCGGTGCAAATGATCATGCTGGCCGACAGCAAACCCGGTGATGGCAGCAGCTCCAAACCCGCCCGTGGCTCGTTCGACGCGAACATAGATCCCACGACGCCGTCGGAGTGGCCTTCAAACCGACACAATCGCCGCACCGTGCTGATGTTTTGTGACGGGCACTCCGAGGCCGCGTTTCGCAAGGAAGTGATCGACCCGAAGAATGAACTCTGGCACCGCCGCTGGAACAACGACAATTCAAACGCCGGTTCCTGGACAGTGAACGCCGCCGAGGAAGCGCGCAACGATCCGTAGCAGGCTGTTCAGGCAGTCGCAGCCGGCAAAAGCGATTGGCGAGCAGGCCTTCGTAGCCGCCGAAGTAATGAGGCGGAGTTTCTAACGAGACGAGCCTGCTGAATCCGCATCCTCACGTCATCGGCTGCGACTCCTTCTGAAGCGCCGCCAGCACTTCCGGATCGCGCACGTCCACCCAACGCCCCTGGATTTCCAATCCGGCGATGCGGTGATGCGCCGCCACCAATCCGCTGATGGCATCGGTCAGTTCATATTCACCGCGCGGAGATTTCTGGAGCCGGGTGGTAAACTCGAAGAGTGACGGTTTGAAAATGTAAATGCCGGCGTTGTACCAGACCGGCTCGCCTGGCTTGAGCCAGCCTTCGCGGCGCAACTGCTCCAACTGCGCCGGGCTTGGTTTTTCCACGAGCCGCTTCAGGCAAAACTTGTCGTCAAAGAAATTCAATCCACCTTTCGTCACGTCCTCACCCGCCGTCACGGTGATGACGCCGGAAAAATAATCCTCATTGTACCGGCGCACCATGCGTTGATACGTCTCCGGCTTTACGACAATGTCGCCGTAAGTCAGCAGAAACGGCGACGCACCGACGAATACTTTCGCCAGCTCCGGCGCTTTGCCGGTGCCATCCTGTATTTCTTGACGACCGTACTCGATGCGCGCGCCCCAATTGCTGCCATCACCAAAATGGTGCTCGACCACCTCTGCCCGGAACCCCGTGACGATGAAGATGTCGCGAATTCCCGCGCTCAGGATACCCTCGATGATGTGTTCGAGAATGGGCCGGCCCAAAACTTTGAGCATCGGCTTGGGCAGCTCATCGGTAAGTTCTTTCATGCGCGTGCCTTTGCCGGCGGCGAGAATGACAGCTTTCACTGGCGCAGAACATTGCCGGATTCGCCGGGAAAACAGAAATAAATTCGCGCTGAAACGCTGGGTCCGCTAAAAGGAAGTTGACCCGGGCAACAAATCCTTTCTTAATTCACGACATTCGACAAATGAACCTCCGCTTACTCTTATTCCTTTCCATCGCGCTTCTCTCCATCAACCGTGCCCCAGCCGCGGGCAAGCAACTCACAGGCGAACACGCCCCCGCCGGCACGCCGGCACTTTCTCCCGCGGAAGCGCAAAAGAAATTTGTCGTGCCGGACGGTTTTGAAGTGCGCCTTTTCGCCGCCGAACCGGACGTCATCAACCCCGTCGCGATGACCTGGGACGAGCGCGGTCGATTGTGGGTGGTGGAACTGTTCGAGTATCCGCTGGGCGCGCGACCCGGCGCCAAACCGCGCGATCGCATCAAGATTCTGGAAGACACCGATAACGACGGTCGCGCCGACAAAGTCACCATCTTCGCCGATGGACTGAATCTCGCGACCGGCATTCAACTTGGTTACGGCGGCGTGTTTGTCGGCCAGGCACCGGACTTGTTGTTTCTCGAAGACACGAACGGCGATGATGTCGCCGACAAGCGGACGAAGCTACTGACCGGTTTCGGCATGGAGGATCGACACGAGTTGTTGAACAGTTTCACCTGGGGGCCGGACGGCTGGCTCTATTTAACGCACGGAGTGTTCACCCGCTCCAAAGTCAAGATCCCGGAAGCCAGCGAACCGGGTGTTGAAGTCAACGCCGCCGTCGCCCGAATTCATCCGCGCACGAAAAAATTTGAAGTCTTCGCCGATGGCACCAGCAATCCGTGGGGCGTGGATTTTGACCGCTACGGCAACGCCTTTGTCAGTGCGTGCGTCATCGATCATCTTTTTCACATGGCGGCGGGCGGGCTTTACGCTCGGCAAAGCGGTTCGCCGCCCAATCCTTACGGCTACGAACTTCTGAAGTCGATTGTGGAACACAAACACCACATGGCTGCCTACGCGGGCGTGCAGATTTATCAGGGCGATGAATACCCGGCGGAGTGGCGCGGGGAAGTCTTCATGGGCAACATTCACCAGAACGCTATCAACCACGATCATCTGACGCAGAACGGTTCGAGTTTCAAAGCGACCGCCGAGAAGGATTTTCTCACTACGAGCGACGGTTGGTTTCGTCCTGTCAGCGAACAGGTCGGACCGGACGGCGCGCTGTGGGTGATGGATTGGTACGACAAGTATCCGTGTTACCAAAACGCGGACGCCGACCCGGAAGGCGTGGATCGCGAGCGCGGCCGCATCTGGCGCGTGGTTTACACCGGAAAAACGCCCGGCGCGAAAGTCCCCAGCCGCCGCGTCGCGGACATGAACATGGCCAAGTGGAGCAACGCGCAACTGGTCGAAGGCTTGACGTTTGGGAACGTCTGGTCGCGCCGCATGGCGCAACGCATCTTGACCGAGCGACGCGATCCCCTGGCCGTTCCTCCACTGCAACAACTCGTCGCCGAAGGCAAAACGTTGGAAGCGCGCCTCGCCGCGTTCTGGACACTCCTGGGTTCTGATCGATTGAATGACACCATTCTCGACAAGCTGGCCGCCGATCCTGAGCCAGCCATTCGCCTGTGGACGGCGAGAGGCACCGGCGAACGCGGCGACGCCTCCACCAAAGCACTGGCCCGGCTGATGACCCTGGCCAAAGACCGTGATCCCGCCGTCCGCCTCGCCGTGGCGACCGCTGCGCGGCAATTTGTCTCCGGCAGCTTAACCGTGAATTCACCCCCGCCCGCGGACGCGACCAACGCCAACGTGCTCCCGATTCTCACGACCCTCATGGAACAACCCGGCTGCGGCGAAGACCCGCTCCTGCCGTTCATGACCTGGCTGGCGCTCGAACCCAAAGTTGCCAAAGACCCGCAACCGCTCTTCGTCTGGATGCACGACAACGGCACAAAATACGCCAGCGTGAGCAAACAGATTCTGCCCAAGCTCACCCGCCGCATTTGCGATACGCAAGACCCCAAGCTGCTCGACCTCGCCATCAATTTTGTCAGTTCGCTGGAAGCCAAAGACTCCGCGCTGGCGGCGATGGCGCTGGACGGTTTGCTGGAAGGTCAGCGCGGCAAGGCCGTCGTGCCGACGGTTCCCACCGCACCGTTCCTCGCCAAACTGAAAGCCAGCGGCAAACCCGAACTGGTTGAGCGTGCGCAACGACTCGGCGCACTCTGGGGCGACGCTGCCGCCATCAAGGAAACGCTCCAACGCGTCGGTGATCCAAAGCTGAGCGTCGAGGACCGGCTGCAAGCGATCCGCGCCGCGAAACAAACCAGAAGTTCCGCCGCGCGCGAAGCCATGTTTCAATTGCTGGCCAACGAAAAGAACGAAACCCTCGTCACGGAAGCAATTCGGGCGCTTGGTGAAATCGACGGCGACGACGTGGCCGATCAAATCATCAAGCATTGGCAAACGTACTCGTTCCCCGAGCGGTTTGCGGCGGCGGAAGTGTTGTCGTCGCGCGGCAAATGGCTGGGGCCATTCTTCAAGGGACTCGAAACAAAAGTGATTCAGCCGACCGACATTCCGGTGACCGTCATTCGCGCGCTGTTCAATCGCGAAGACGCCGTGGTTCACGATTACACGACGCGATTCATCGGACGTTACCGCGAAGCGAATATCGACAAGCTCAAGTTGATCGAGGCGAAGAAAAAAATCGTCACTGAAGGACCCGTGGATGTGAACGCGGGACATGAGGTCGCCAAAAAAGTTTGCTTCGTCTGTCACAAGTTGAACGGCGAAGGCGCGGACGTCGGACCGGACTTGACTGGCGTGGGCCGTTCCACTCTCGATGCGCTGTTGGCCAATGTGATTGATCCCAATCAAGTCATCGGCAAGGGTTACGAAAACGTCGAAGTAACGACCAAGGACGGGCGCACTCTCAGCGGCCGGCTCGCGGAAGACACGGACACGCGGGTGAAGCTGCTTTCGTCCGGGCCGAAGGAAGATGTCATCGCGAAATCAGATGTTGCTTCGATGCGCGTCAGCGAAATGTCAGTGATGCCGGAGGGTCTGGAGCAAATGCCCGACGCCGACTTTCGCAATCTCATCCAGTTCATTTTGAATCCGACACCCGCCAAGTAATCGCCACTTGACCGTTGTCGGAAACTGATTCCTTGGACGGCGGAGTTCCATCGAACCGTTCCTGGAGCAGCTCGGCGTGAATTAAGCACGGTATTTGACCATGCCGCGCGCATCTGTTACGCTCTGACCATGCAAGTGACCATCGAAATTCCGGATGATCTGGCAGGACGCCTCGAAGGGGAGCGCGAACATCTGGCTGAAATCATTGAGCGTGGCTTGCGTCGTAACTGGTCCGAAGCCACCACCCTCGCGCGTGAAGTGGTTTCGTTTCTGGCGCGCGAACCGCGCCCGGATGAAATCCTCGCCTTCCAACCCTCGGAACGTTTCGTGGAGCACACGCGCGAACTGCTCGACAAGAATCGCGACGGCACGCTTACACCGGATGAAGAGGCCGAGATGGACGAGATCGAGGCGCTTGACAACTTCATGGCCGTGCTCAAAGCGCGCGCGCGTCGCCTGGTCAAGACCTCATCGTGAGCCGCCCCGCGATTCCGGCAGCCCTTCGTCTGGCGGTTCGGCAACAGGCGGCGATGCGTTGTGAGTATTGTCTTCTTTCTGAAAGCGATGGGCTCGTGCCACATGAAGTGGATCACATCGTCGCGCGGCAACACCACGGAGCCACAACTGGCGACAATCTGGCGTTGGCGTGCTTTGCCTGTAATCGCCGCAAAGGAGCCAACATCGCTTCAGTTGACCCAACGACCGGGAAATTGGTCCCGCTGTTTCATCCTCGGCACGATGTCTGGGCGGAGCATTTCCGGCTGCAGGGTGCCCGCATCCTGCCTCTGACCCCGCAGGGCCGCGCGACCGCCGAGTTGTTGCAATTCAACAGCCACGCGCGACTTCGCCGCCGCCAACTCTGGCTCAATGCCGGGCGCTACCCCGGCTAGCCGCCACTTGTTTGTGATGGAGGGGTGAACGGAGCGCTTTACAAGCCGCAGGCGTGACGGGCAGGATTGCACCAGTCCGTGGCTTTTTGAAGAAACTTTGAAGGATTTGAACGGTGACAGGCGTGTGGTGGCTGAGTCCATGAACCAAAACTCTGGAAAATAACTTCGCCATGAGAACACACACCTTGCTTCGATATTTCCTCACTGCCGCCAACCTTGCAGCCGCCCTGGCTTTGCTCCCGCCGCACGCGCTTGCCGAGGACAAGCCGCCGTCGCCTCCAAACAAACCATCCGTATCCGCCGAATTCAAAACACCGGGATACGATCTCGAGATTGTGGAGGGGCAGTTTGTTCAGAAAGGGAAGAAAGTCACCGCCACCTTGGCCAACGTGGTGGACGCGCTGCGCGAGCGATACCCCAAGGCCAACATCGTGCTGTCGCCCGGCCTGGCGAATCTCCACGTTGGAGATCTCAAGTTGCGCTCGCGAAATTCTTTAGGAGAGGAGTTGGAAGCGATTCGTGCGGCAAGTGGCGAAAAGTTTGAGTTTACGGGAGCCGGGGGCGTCGGATCAGGCGCGTCCGCGATCGATCCCACGACGGGATTGCCCGTCGCGATCGTCAGACCCGCTTCCAACGAAGGTCTGTTCATCCTGCGCGAACCGGCGCCGACACCGGAAACTGCTCGCACGGTCGAGGCGTTCAACATCGGTCCGTACCTTCAGTGGCTGCGCTTCGAGTGGCTGCGGGAGAACCAGGATGCGAAGCAAGCACAGGAAAATCGTGAGAAAGAAATTGCGGAACGCTTGGACGAGCTAAAACAAATTGTCCGTGAAACGGTGCAGATACTCCACCGTGGCACTTCCGTGGAAATGCCGAGTTATCAGTTTCATCGAGGGGCGAATCTCCTCATCGTGACCGGGACGAGAGAGGCCGTTGATGTCGCGCGCAAAGTGGTGAATGCCCTACCGGGTCAGTCTGGCTTCGGTGGCGGTGGCAGCGCAGTATTACGGGATGCTGAAGCCCGGCTTCGCGAACTGCGCGAACGATATACGGATTAACATCCGCTTGTTAAAGATTTGCATCATAGGATCGAGATCTTGAAGCAGCAACTGTCAGAAGAGTCCGGGACGGGGCCGGGAGCGCCGCCTGCCCCAGTTCCACCTCGTTGAATCCGGTGACCACACCACCCGCCAATTTGTCGCTTGCACTTCGTCTAACCGGAACCAAAACCGTGGAAAACAATTCCACGTCGGAACTAATGCCCAACCGCGTCGCGCTTTTGACTCGTCGGCTGGCTGCGGGCGACGAAGCGGCGTTTCAAGAGTTCCACGAGCAATATTTCGACCGGCTTTACCAATTTCTGCTCGTCGTCACGCGCGGGCAGGACGATGAGGCGCAGGAGGCGCTACAGCAGACTTTGTTGCGTGTGCTCCGCTACGTGGGCGTTTTTGAATCGGAGGAAGCGTTCTGGAGCTGGCTCAAGGTGGTGGCCCGAAGCGCCGCCCGCGATGCCGGACGCAAACAGCAGCGCTATTCGGCGTTGCTGGAAAAATTCGCGCTCCGCTGGCGCGGCCTGGCCGATGAGCGAACCTCCAGTGAAAACGACCGCTTGCGCACGGTCCTGGAAGAGAGCCTGGATGAACTCGAACCGGATGATCGCGGATTGATCGAAGACAAATACATTGACGGAACAACGGTAAAAGAACTGTCCGCCCTCGCGGGTCTGACGGAGAAAGCGGTTGAATCGCGGCTGCTGCGGCTGCGACGCCACCTCCGCGCGCGCGTGCTGAACAAACTTCAAAGCCCATGAAACGTTCTGAACAGGATCAGTTGTTGAAAGAAATTCTGGCCGGCGATGAGTTGTCAGATTTCCGCCAGGCTTCCCTTGAACAAGGATTGGTAGCAATTCGACGGCAACGTCGGCGTCGGCGCGTCGGGCGTGCTTGCGCTCTGGCATCGCTGCCATTCCTGCTGGTATTGGGAATCTACATTCGCCGCCCTCCAGAATCTCCCACAGGAAGAATCGCCTCTGCCGATCCGCCGGTGACTGCACCCCCAACGGCACGGGCCGGGAAGTCAGATATCAAATTCATCAATGACGAAGAACTGTTCGCGCTCTTTCCGAATCGTTCGCTGGCGTTGATCGGGAAACCCGGAGAGCAGCAACTCGTTTTCCTGGATAGGCGAACTTCACAAAGGGAAGATCGCTGAAAAGCCGACACGAGCGGGCATGGAGAAGTTGAGCCGTTCCTCAGAGAAACCGGGACAAGTGAGAGTACGGCCGAGGGCAATGGGGGCAAAAAGCATTGAATGAAAGCTGCACGTTCGCTTTAATCATTGCCGATGAACAAGCGCGTCCGGAGAAGCATTCAAGCCGGAAACAGGATCAACCTCAAATCACAGAAAGGAAAAGATCATGCAAACCAAACTCAAATCCAGCGGTCTTCCGAGTTGTCTTACGGCCCTCGCATTGTTGTTCAGTCTTCAGATTGCATCCGCTCAACGCGGCGACGTTCGCGCGGCGATCGAGGCGGGCAACAAGGAGTTTCTGGCTTTGTTCGCTCGCGGCGACTCCGCCGGCGTCGCATCGCTTTACACCACCAACGCGCAGGCTTTTCCACCGAACAGCGACATCGTCAGTGGCAAGGAAGCCATACAGAAACTCTGGCAAGGCGTCATCAACTCCGGTGTCAAGGACGGAACTTTGAAAACTTTGGAAGTGGAAGCGCATGGTGACACCGCCCACGAGGTCGGCACCTACACCATGATCGGAGAAGGTGGCAAATTGTTGGACTCCGGCAAATACGTCGTCATCTGGAAACGCGAACAGAAGAAATGGAAAATCCATCGCGACATCTGGGACAGCAACCAGCCGGCGGCGGCGAAGTAAGTTTGAAGCACCTCTTGTGATCGGTCGCGCGCTGGCGTGAATTTCTTCCGGCATCGCGAGAGAATTTATTCGACTCTCGCTTTTTGATGCGGCTGGACACCCGGCGGGTTTTCCCGTAAACGCTCCGTATGCCTGCCGCACCGAAAAGCGCCGCCGACCGCTGGCCGGCGCAGGTCAGATTCATCCTCGGCAACGAAGCCGCCGAGCGGTTCAGCTACTATGGGATGAAGGGCATCCTCGCCCTTTACATCACCAACGTGCTGCTGATGAGCAAGGACGATGCGACGAACATCATCCACTTGTTCGGCTTCACGAACTACTTCATGCCCCTGCTCGGCGCGTGGGTCGCAGACCGGCTTTGGGGGCGCTATAACACGATTCTATGGATTTCCCTCTCCTATTGCGCCGGGCACGGTGTCATGGCGCTGAGCGACGCCATCCACACGACGGACGGCAAAGCGCTCGCCCTCTACATCGGATTGGGTTTGATCGCGTTCGGTTCTGGCGGCATCAAACCCTGCGTCGCCGCGTTCATGGGCGACCAGTTCAAACCGGAGCAAAAACATCTGCTGCAAAAAGCTTATGCGGCGTTTTATTGGTCGATCAATTTCGGCTCGACCGCCTCATTCCTCATCATTCCGTGGATTCGGAAAACCCACGGCTACAGTTGGGCCTTTGGCGTGCCGGGACTAGCCATGGCGTTTGCAACCTTCGTCTTCTGGCTGGGCACGAAACGTTATGTGATGGTGCCGCCGTCGCGGAAAACAAAAACTGCCGGCTTCTTCCGCGTGTTTGGTTGCGCCTTGTCAAATCGAAGCCGTCGTCAACCTGGGCAATCGTTCTGGGACGTGGCGCGCGGCCCATTCACCGATGCCGAGGTGGACGCGGCGAAATCCGTCGGGCCGATCCTCTCGATCTTCGCGCTTGCGCCGATCTTCTTCTCGCTGTTCGACCAGACGTTCTCGACCTGGGTGTTGCAGGGGGAAAATATGATTCCCTATCAACTCGGCACATACACGATTGGCCCGGAGGAAATGCTGTCCGCCAATCCGATTCTCGTGATGATCTTTGTGCCGGTGATGACCTTGCTGGTCTATCCGGTGTTGGGCAGGCTGGCCACTCCGCTGCGGCGGATGTCGTGCGGCATGTTTGTGGCGGCGCTCTCATTCGTGATCGTGGCGATGATGCAGACGCGACTCGACGCGGGAGAAAAGTTCAGCGTGCTTTGGCAGCTTGTGCCCTACATCATCATTACGATGGCCGAGGTGCTCGTCTCCACCACCGGGTTGGAATTCGCCTTCCGCGAAGCGGCACCGTCCATGAAGAGCACGATCATGGGTTTCTGGAATCTGACGATCGCGATGGGGAATCTTTTCGTCATTCTGCTCACCAAGACCCTCGCGGGAGTGGGCGGCGGCGGGCATGAAGCCTCCGTCAGCACCTCGCGGTTCATGCTGTATGCCGGTCTGACTTTTGTCGTCGCCATTCTCTTCAGCATCGTGGCCGCATTTTACAAGTACCGCGATGAGGCGGCGGCGCAGGGACGCTGAACAGCGGGCAACCCGCAGCACGTGAGTTGACTTTTTGCGAGAAAAGATTCTGCTAGAGTGATTGTGACGAAAGATTTCCGGATGGAAATATGAACAGCCCCTCATCTGGCCATCGGCCACCATCTCTCAATGCGATGGGGAGAGAATTCCCAGATCTTCACTCGCGCCTTGCGCTGCTGAACCAAAGGGAATGCGGGTGGTCGCGTCAGCGTTTGGAGTGCGGCGACTTGTCGCCGCTGTTGCACGAGGCGTGTGGGGAAAACACACTTGCTCTGTTGTCGGCACCATCCCAGAGCGGCGACAAGTCGCCGCACTCCAAACGCTTCGCGCGTATCCATCGGTTTGGAAAGCATCGACGTTCGTGTGTACGACGAGGTGAGGAGGCGTCGTTCTAATCGGGAATTACTTTTGGCAACCAGTAATCTTGAAAACGAATGCAGTTCAATCAAAGCAGCAAGCTTAAGTCATGTCGGTGGATGTGTTCCTTCATCTGTGCGGCGGCGGGCTTTGTTTTCCTGACCGGTTGTACACCGCCGCCGACGCGCGTCAGCATCGGCGACCGGGAGCAGATCCTGCATCGCGGCAACGGCGCCGAGCCGCAGGACATCGATCCGCAGACCGTCACGGGTGTCATTGAAGACCACATCATTGTGGCGTTGTTTGAAGGATTGGTTTCCGAAGACCCGCACGATTTGCATCCGGTGCCGGGCGTGGCGGAACGCTGGGACATCTCGGACGACAAGAAGACCTACACGTTTCACCTACGAAGGAATGCCCGGTGGTCCAACGGCGCGCCGGTCACCGCGCAGGATTTCGTGCGTTCGTACCGCCGCATATTGATGCCGTCGCTTGCCGCCGAGTACGCCTACATGCTTTATGTGGCGGTCAACGCGGAGGAATTTAACACGGGAAAAATCACGGATTTCTCGCAGGTCGGTTTCAAGGCGCTCGACGATTTTACGCTGGAGGTGCGGCTCAAAAATCCGACGCCTTACTTTCTTTCGCTGTTGAATCATTACTCCTGGTTTCCCGTGCCGATTTCGGTCATCGAACGCTGCGGGCCGATTGATCAGCGCGGCAATCGCTGGACGCGCCCGGAAAATTTCGTCGGCAACGGGCCTTTCCGGCTTACCAAATGGAAGGTTAACGACGTGCTGGTCGTCAAAAAAAACGCCACGTATTGGGACGCCGATAAGGTCAGGCTGCGGGAAATCCGGTTTTATCCGGTGGAGAGCCACGAGACGGAAGCGCGCGCGTTTCAAGCGGGCCAATTGCACATGACGTATGAAGCGCCGCTTTCCAAGATCGATTATTACAAGAAGTACCACCCCGAACTGCTGCGCATCGATCCATTTCTCGGCACTTACATTTACCGGTTCAACGTCACCAAACCACCGCTTAACGACAAACGCGTCCGCCGCGCGCTCGCAATGACGGTTGATCGGGTGGCCATCGCGACCCGCATCCGCCGCGCCGGAGAAATTCCCGCCTATTCTTTCACCCCACCGGACACTGCGGGCTACACCTGTCGGGCCAAACTTCCTTATGACCCGGAACAGGCGCGCAAGCTCCTCGCCGAAGCTGGTTATCCTAACGGCCAGAGTTTTCCGAAGCTCACCATCATGTTCAACACGCTGGAAAGCCATAAAGCCATCGCCGAAGCTGTTCAGGAAATGTGGAAGAAGGAGTTGAACATCGAGGTCGAACTGGAAAACCAGGAGTGGAAAGTCTATATCGACAATCAACGGACATTGAATTACCAGATTGGCCGCTATGCGTGGATTGGCGACTACGTGGATCCGAATTCTTTTCTCGACATGTTCATCACCGACGGCGGCAACAATCAGACCGGCTGGTCGAACAAGGAATACGACCGCTTGATTGCCGAAGCCGGTCGAACCGGCGATCAGCCGAAGCGTTACGAGTTGTTCCAAAAGGCCGAAGGCATCCTGCTCGATGAAGCGCCGATGGTGCCCGTTTATCATTACGTGCAGCCGTTCCTGATCCAGCCGAGTGTGCAAGGTTGGTATCCGACGATTCTCGATCACCATCCTTACAAATACGTCTGGCTGCAGCCGCGGGCGGGAAACGAAACGCAATAGCTATGTTGAGATTCATCGGCCGGCGCATTTTGGAAACGATCCCGGTGCTGTTTGTCATCGCCACAATGACGTTCTTTCTGATCCGCCTGACGCCCGGCGGGCCATTCGACAAGGAAAAGAATACGACGCCGGAAATCCGCAAGGCGCTCGAAGCTCAATACCATTTGGACCGACCGTTGGTCGTGCAATATTTTGAGTACCTCAAGCAACTTCTCAAAGGCGATCTCGGGCCGTCGTTCAAATATCCAAACCGTAGTGTGAATGAATTGATCTTCGACGCCTTTCCGGCTTCGCTCGAACTCGGAATCCTCAGTCTTGCCGTCGCGTTGGTAATTGGAATGACTGCCGGGTTCATTGCCGCGCTTCGCAAGAACACGTTCTACGATTATTCCGCGATGTCGCTGGCGATGGTGGGTATTTGCCTGCCGACGTTCGTGCTCGGGCCGGTGCTGATGCTCGTGTTCGCCATCCATTTGAAATGGTTCAATGCCATCGGCTGGGACTTTGCGCGCGACCGCGCCCTGCCGGCCTTGACGCTCGGTTTTTATTTTGCAGCGTATGTCGCACGGCTCACGCGCGGCGGCATGTTGGAAATCTTGAGCCAGGATTTCATCCGCACCGCGCGGGCGAAAGGCGTTCCGACGGCGCGGGTATTGTTCAAGCACGCGCTGCGCGGTGGGATTGCGCCGGTCGTGTCCTTTCTCGGTCCGGCCACGGCGGGCGTGATTACCGGCTCGTTTGTCATCGAAACGATTTTCCAAGTTCCGGGTCTGGGACGGTTCTTTATCACGTCCGTTTCCAATCGCGATTACACGTTGGTCGTGGGAACGGTTTTGTTTTACGCGGTGCTTATAATCTTCTTCAACCTGCTCGTGGACATTGTGCAAGTTTGGCTGAATCCGAAACTGAAATTCGAGTAAAATGCCGGCGGAACTGTCATCACCAGAAGTTGCGCCGCCGGAACGAGAAGCGGCAGAGTCGGCGACTTCTCTTTGGCGGGATGCCTGGCATCGGCTCGCCAAGAACAAAATCGCCACCGCTGGGCTGTGGTTCGTGATCGTGTTGACGTTAATTTGTTTTCTGGTGCCGCTGCTCGAAAAATTGCCCGCCGGTGTGCGCCCCGTCGGGCTTTCGTTTTCGTACGAGCAGCAAACTTTGGAAGACCGTGCAATGCCGCCGAACGCGAAACACTGGTTGGGCACAGACCAGCTCGGCCGGGATGTATTGTCACGCCTTCTTTATGGGGGGCGGATTTCTTTGACGGTCGGGTTGAGCGCCACGGCGGTATCGCTCACCATTGGCCTGTTGTGGGGCGCGCTGGCAGGTTACTTTGGCGGCAAGCTCGACGCGGTGATGATGCGCATCGTGGACATCCTTTACGCGCTGCCACTGGCGGTGTTCGTGATTCTGCTGATGGTTTTCGTTGGGCGCAGCATCTTTCTGCTCTTCTTCGCCATCGGCGCGGTCGAATGGCTGACGATGGCGCGGATCGTGCGCGGCCAGGTGATGTCGCTAAAGAAACAGGAGTTTATTGAAGCGGCCATCGCGCTGGGTTTGCGCAAACGCCGCATCATTCTGCGCCACATCATCCCGAACGTCCTCGGTCCGGTGATCGTCTATGCCACGCTGACCGTGCCCGGCGTCATGTTGCTCGAAGCGTTCCTGAGTTTTCTCGGCCTCGGCGTCCAGCCGCCGATGAGTTCGTGGGGATCGCTCATCAAGGAAGGCGCTGACTGGATGGAAGACTCGCCGTGGATTCTGATTTCAACCGGAGCGGTCTTCAGCATGACTTTATTCTCTTTGAATTTTCTGGGAGATGGATTGCGCGACGCGCTGGACGTTCGTGCGTCGAAGGACTGATATCATGCCATTGCTCCAAGTCAAAAACCTGCGGACGAGTTTTCACCTGCGCGATGGCATTGTGCGCGCGGTGAACGACGTCTCGTTCCACATCGACAAGGGCGAGACGCTGGGCATCGTCGGCGAATCTGGTTCGGGAAAATCGGTGACGTGCTATTCCATCATGGGTCTAATACAGCAACCGCCCGGACGGATTGAGAGTGGCGAGGCCGTTTTCGACGGCGTTGACCTTCTGAAGTGCAGGTTGCCAGATCTGAACCGCATTCGTGGGAAACGCATCGCCATGATTTTCCAGGATCCGATGACCTCGCTGAATCCTTATATGCGCATCGAGGATCAACTTATCGAGCCTTTGCTGCTTCATGAAAAGACAGATCGCAGTCTGGCGGTGGAACTGGGCATCCAGGCGTTGAAAGACGTGGGTATTCAGGATGCGGCGAGCCGGATCAAAAGTTATCCGCACGAATTCTCTGGTGGAATGAGGCAGCGGGTGATGATTGCGATGGCGCTGATCACCAAGCCGGACCTGTTGATTGCGGATGAACCAACGACCGCGCTCGACGTCACCGTGCAGGCCCAGATTCTCGAACTCATCAAGAAAATGCAGCATGAGCTGGGCATGGCGGTGATTCTGATTTCTCATGATCTCGGAGTGGTGGCCGGCGTTTGCGACCGGCTCATGGTGATGTATGCCGGCAAGGTGGTGGAAAGCGCGCCGACGACCGAGGTTTTTTATCGGCCGAAACATCCTTACACTCGCGCGCTGCAAAGATCACGACCGTCCTTGCAGACCAAGGGCGCGGAACTGTACACGATTCCCGGCATGCCACCGGATTTGTCGAAGCCGATCACCGGATGCGCTTTTGCTCCGCGTTGCGACCATGCGGTAGAATCGTGTGGCAGGTTGGAAACGCGCTTGCAATCGATCAGCCCCGGCCACGATTCGTCCTGCCTCCGGGTGCAGCGGGGAGAACTGCAATTATGAATCCACAGGGCGAAGCAACTGGTGTTGGAGTTCTGGCTTTAACCGTGTCTCTGCAGTCAGAAATGTTGTCCGCCCTCACCCTCACCCTCTCCCCCAGGAGAGGGAAATCACAGCCGCCGGTCTGGAAAAAGTCACCGGACGATGAACATTTTCCAGGGTTGATGAAGTTTCTCCCTCTCCTTGGGGGAGAGGGCCGGGGTGAGGGGGAGCGTTTCATGTTACTGAACAATTGCGGCTGCAGCTTGGACTCCAGTTCTGATTTATGCCTGAAGCCTTTCTTGAACTGAACAACGTCAAGACGCACTTCCCGGTCGAGCGGGGGATCATTTTTCGCCGGCGCATGGGCATGGTGAAGGCGGTCGATGGCGTCACGCTATCGCTGGGCCGGGGCGAAGTATTGGGGCTCGTGGGCGAATCGGGCTGCGGCAAGTCCACACTGGGGCGCACCATTTTGCAATTGATCCCCGCGACGGAGGGAACGGTGGTCCTGGCGGGTAAAAACTTGAACGGGATTTCGACTGATGAATTGCGGCTGGCGCGGGCGGACTTCCAGATGATTTTTCAAGACCCGTACGCTTCGCTCAACCCGCGCATGACGGTTTTTGACACCATCGCCGAAGCGATGTTGACGCATCGGAAAGTTCCGGCAGAAAAATTATCCGACGAGGTTTGTGGTCTCCTAAACAAGGTGGGTCTGGCCTCCCGCTATTGCAAAAAATATCCACATGAGTTTTCCGGCGGCCAACGGCAGCGCATCGCCATCGCCCGCGCGCTGGCGGTGCAACCGAAGTTGATCATCGCCGACGAACCGGTTTCAGCGCTCGATGTTTCCATCCAGGCGCAGATCATTAATCTGCTCGCGAAGCTGCGGTGTGAGATGGGGCTGACGTTGATTTTCATTTCGCACGATCTGTCGGTAGTGAAACACATTTCCGACCGGATTGCGGTCATGTATTTGGGAAAGATTGTGGAAGTAGGGCCGGCGACGGAGGTCTTTGAAAAGCCGCTGCACCCGTACACCAAGGCTTTGGTCAGCGCGGTACCGTTGCCGGATCCGGAAAAAGAAAAGCGCCGGCAGAGAATTCTTTTGGCCGGCGACCCGCCGTCGCCCTTGAATCCACCGAGCGGCTGTGCGTTTCATCCCCGGTGTCCGTACGCCATCTCCGAATGTTCCCGCAGTGTTCCTGCTTTCGTCAATTTAGGCACCAGCCAGGAGGCCGCTTGCATTCGATTGAAAGAGATAAATCCGGTCGGCTGAGTTCGGATTTAGCGCAACGCGAAATTGAATCGCCGCCCGCAGTCTAACCATATTTTGTTCCAGACGAAGCAGTTGCAGCTTTGCATTTAATGATGTTTCCTAATTGAAGTTCGCTTGACAGCGGCAACGGCCACGTCCTATAAAGGGAGTGTTCCGATGAACCAGCGCTGGCCATCTTCTGTCCTCGCTAAGAAAAATCCGTCTATCCTTGGATTTAGTACCCCCGGCTTGCGCTCGTCGTTGGACGCTCAGATCAGGATGCATTTCACGTCGGATGACTGGAGTGCCCGTACCAGAGAAAAGAACATCAACCTCCCCGAAAGCTATGAACAACATTACCCAAGAGTCCTTTGGCAAGGTGGTTAAAGCCGTGCGTTATGCGGCGATACTCGGCGCGGTTACCGCGCTAGGGGTGTCGCCAAGGGCGTTCGCCCAGCAAGATGCGAGCACCACCAATGCTCCTACCAAACTGAAACCGGCGGTGGTCACCGGCTCGCTGATTCCTACCGCAGCCACGGCGACGGCGACACCGGTGGACGTGATCACGACCGAAGCAATTGAAGCCACCGGCTCGCAAAACCTGTATCAACTGGTAAGGACATTGCCGGCGGCGTACGGCCCGGGAAATTATGGCGATTCCAGAGGGAACGGTGGAAATGGTTCAGCGGCCATCGCCCTTCGCGGTCTGCAAAGAGGGACGCTGGTACTGATCAACGGCCGGCGTGTCGCACCCGAGAATCATGGGATAGGCAGCGGCAACGTTGACTTGAACCTGATTCCGCTGGCCGCCATAGATCACGTCGAAATTCTTAAAGATGGCGCGTCGGCCATTTATGGCGCGGACGCCCAGGTGGCGGTGGTCAACATCATCTTAAAGAAGGATTTCAACGGCTCGGAATTCTCCGCGTCTTACGGCAATACGACCGAGACCGACGTGGGCCAGCAGAACTATTCCTTTGTCACCGGAGGTACAACGGAGCGGTCGTCCTACTTGATTGGTGGCAGCTACTACAAGGAGAACGCCTTGTTCAGCAAGGATCGCGCCCGCTCGCGCGTGGATGTTTCTGACATCAATAACACCAGCGGCAACAGCAATCCTGGCCGCGTCATGGAAGGCACGTTTGGCAGTGCGGGCCAGGGGGTGGTTTACGGAGGGCCGCCGGGCACCTACTCGCTGAATCCGGCGGATTTCCGCGATTATAACCCGTCAACCGACCGCTTCCCGTTTCCCAATTATACTCCTGCAGTTCAGCCGGTTGAGCGCTACAGCTTTTTTGGAAACGGGGACTACAATATATTCGCAAAGAATTTGGTCTTTTTCACCGAAGCCATGTACACGCACTCCTGGTTTCAAAATCAACTGGCGCCCACGCCGATGGCGGGCCAGTCCTTCGGAATCGTTGTGCCTGCCTCCAACCCTTACAACCCGTTTGGACAGGATATTCCCACGTGGCGTTACCGCCTGCTCGAAGCCGGTCCGCGAACGGACACGTTCATAGGAGACATCTTCCGCATCGTAAATGGTTTGAAGGGTCAGGTCGCGGATACTTCATGGAATTGGGAAACCGCCTTCTCTTACAGCCTCGACCAAAGAAAGGAGATCCAAGGGGGAGATGTCAATGTGGCTGCCTTGGCCAACCAGGTGAGTCTGACGACTCCGGACGCGTTTAACCCGTTCGGTAACCAGGCGAATACGCACGCCCAGTTTGACCCGCTGGTGCAGCAGAACATCATCCTTTCCGATTCCGCCAACTTCGGTGTGGACGGCAAAGTGAACGGCGATCTTTTCGACCTCAAGTCCGGCACCGTGCGGAGCGCAATAGGCGCCGCACACTTTGAGGAAAACGTCAGCTTTACACCCGACTCTACGATCAAGAACAACCAGAGCGTTGGCTTCAACGGTGCGCTGCCCTACAGTTATGGGCGCGACGACAACTCGTTTTTCGCCGAAGTGAAAGTGCCGTTCCTGGGCGAAGAGTTTACCGTGCCGGGCATTCACAGTTTTGAGGTGGACGTCGCCGGACGATACGATCACTACAGTGACTTTGGTGGCACGTGGAATCCCAAGGTTTCCTTCCGGTGGGAACCCGTTGATGACAGTGTTGTGTTGCGCGGTTCATGGGGAACATCCTTCCGCGCACCAGACTTCATTTCCCTGGCCTCCACTGCACAGAATTTTCCGGAAGTCTTCAATCCTTTCACTGGGATTTTCGAACAGCCAGCCGCTGGAGTGCTGTATCTACCCAATCCTAATCTCAAACCCGAAACCGCTGAAAACTGGACCGCAGGTGTTGTCTGGTCCCCGAAGACACCCAACTTCTTGAAGGGATTGACGATTTCAGTCGATTATTATCGCATCGACATCCAGGATTGGATCGGACAAAGCACGCAGTTCATAATTAACGAGAATCTCAGGACCGGTGGCCCCACCAATCCGGCATCCCTGTTTTACACAAACGTGGCCGCGTCTTTTGACCCAACTACTGGTGGCTATGACAATGCACCGATCATTGTCCCTGCCTTTAACCTCCACAGAATCCTGACGGAAGGTATCGATATCGCCGGCGATTACAAATATCCCACGGACAACTACGGCACGTTTGATCTGCGCCTGGCGGCGGAATATGTACTCACTTACGATCAGCAGACCAGCGCTTCATCGACTCCGCAGGATCGCCTCGGTAATTTCTCGGCCGATGAAATCGGGTTTGAAAGCATTCCGCGTCTGCGCGGCAACGCCAGTCTCTTCTGGGATTACAAGGGATTCGAGTTTGGCGTCACGGCCAATTACACGGCCAGCATGAGAGACGACAAACTGGCTGTACCCAGCGGCCGTAACATTTCCAGCTTCCTGACTTGGGACCTGCAAGCCAGTTACACCATCACGGGGTGGAAACATGATTGGGTCAACAATACCAAGTTCACCGTCGGCGTTCTTAACGTGGCCGATTCACCGCCACCCCGGGTGGAAGCGGCGTTTGCCGACAAGTATGACCGCGACTTGTTCGACCTCCGCCAGCGATTTGTTTATTGCTCATTGAGCAAGAAGTTCTGATTGGCGATAATTCACAACGGCGGGCTGGCATTCTCCCAGAGTGCTCAGCCCGCCCGGTTGGGCAAAAACTGCTTTATACCAAGCCCACGGTCACTCGTACTGTCCATGCTTTACGCTGTCAAACCACGCGAAAATAACACATGCCCGCCTCACTTTTTTGAGACCATGCGCGGCCCGATGTGCTTTTGCACGGCGCTGTTTGACGATGGATTTTAATGAACCGAGCGTTGGAAGTGGAGGCTGGGTGAATTGCACTTCGTCTTTTTCGGTGATAATTTTGGGCGGATTAAAATCATGAGTCAGCCGTTTCCAAAGCCCTCGTCCGCGATGAGGCAGCAAGCCCCCTCAGAAGCTAAGGCAACGCACGAGTACGCCCTTGCTTCCGAGCTGGCCAGATTGTCCCTGCCGGAAGCTTCCCAAGATGTCAACCGCAGACTGGCCTGGGTCAATTCCATCTGCCTCTTGTTTCTGGCCATCGGCGTCATGGGCTTGAAAGCGCCAAGAGTGATTGAGAAACCGCTCAGCGAAGTCCAGGACATTGTGCCAGTCGTTTACATTCCGCCGGAGGAACCACCGAAAATCGAACCGGATCGACCGCCCGACCAACCCGAACAAACCAGCGAGGCCGTGGATACGCCGCAAGTGGTCACGGTCGTGGCGGCCAATCCTGCGGCGGCGGCCTTCGCGGTGCCGGTGGAAGGGCCGGTCATTCTGGCACCGGTGAAATTCGCTTCGGCGCCGCCCCCGCCAAAACCGGCGGCACCCAAAATAATGAGGTTTACGGGTACTGATGGCGGCATATACCCTGAACCCAATTATCCGCGCGCGGCTCTGGAACAACGGCAACAGGGCACGGTGACACTGCTCATGACCGTTGATTCCAAAGGCAACGTCACGTCGGTCGAGATCAAGAGAAGCTCCGGTTACTCCACGTTGGATCGTCATGCGTCTCAATGGGTGCAAAAGAATTACAAGTTTCTTCCAATCGACTCGACTGAAAACCGGCTGGTGGAACACGACGTGGTCTTTCAATTACGATGAATATATGTTGCTCCACGCGGGTGAGCCAACCAATGAATCCTTTTACATTTTATCCGGTCCTGTTACGCTGAAGAAAACCTGAAAGGTAAACCTGCGATTCCAACCTCAAAAATCCAACACGTATGCTGGCAAACATTGTTGTCGAACTTTTCCTCAAGGGCGGCCCGGTCATGTGGCCCATTCTCGTGACCGCGCTGGTGGCCGTGGCCGTGGTCGGCGAACGCGCCATTTGGTGGATGCGCTTGAGCCTTAAGCGCGACCCGCAGAAACTCGAAAAGCTCTTCGCCGCCCTGGAGAACGGAGATTTCAAGGCAGCCTCGGCCATTTCCAAAGGGTCGGAGGACCCGGTGATTCGCATGGTCTGGCACGGCATGAACCATTATCACTCGTCGTTGCAAGGCGCTTTGCAGGTCGCCGCTGGTATCGAACTTCAGCGCGCCGGTCGTTTTCTCACCGTCATGGACACCCTCGTGACACTGGCGCCGCTGCTGGGTTTGCTGGGCACCGTCACCGGCATCATGCGGTCCTTTACTTCCATCGGCAGCGCGGAACTGGCTGTGGAGAAGGTGACCGGTGGCATTGGCGAGGCGTTGATTGCGACGGCCTGCGGTCTGGGCATCGCCATCGTCGCGTTGATTCCCTTCAACTTTTTCACCAGCAAGACCTCGCGGTTGCAATTCGAACTGGAATCGGCGGCCACCAACGTGGAAGTCATGGTCAACGCCGCCAAGCAAAAGGGATTCGACACCATGGAATTTCGCCGGGAACAAAACGAAACCTCCGCGTGAGCCGTAGCTCAACCTGACTCGCCATGAAAATAGGGACTCCGCTGCCGCACAAGAAGGCGCGTATCGAAATCATTCCGCTGATTGACATCATGTTCTTTCTGCTCGCGTCGTTCATGATGGTCAGCCTCACCATGATCAAGATGCAGTCCATCAAGATGGACCTGCCCACGGCGACGCAGGCCACGCGCGATTTCAAACCGGACATCGTCAACATCGCGGTGGACAAGGCGGGTGAGATTTACATCGAGAAAAAACCGGTCAACCTCGCGGAACTGCACAGCTACCTGTCGAACAAATTTCACATGAACACAAACGTGCCGGTTTACATCAGCGGGGACAAAGATGCCACACACGGTTCGGTGATCCGGGTGCTCGATCTGGTGCGCAAGGAGGGGATTCAGAAAGTGTCGTTTGCGATCACCGCCCCGACGCCAACCAAGCCGTGAACTCCGACTCAGGGCGCCATCCCGGATTCTTTCAACAAACGCCGCTTTGAAGGCGATCACTTCTTGGGCGGTGCATTCGTGGCGCCCTTGCTGATTTCTTCCTGTTGCTTGTTCCACTTGTTGACGAGATCGTTGTATTCACCGGCCAGTTTGTTGAATTTTTCCACCGAGGCATTTCGCTCTTCAACCAGTTTTTTGATGTCCTCGTTCTGCTTCTTGATGTCCTCGTTCTGCTTCTTGATGCTCGCGTTGGCCGTTTCCAGCGCAGCTTTGTAATGGTCAATCTGGATCAACTGCTTCTCAATTTCCTGGCCTGCTTTTTCCACATCCTTCTTCAATGCGGCCATCTCCACCCGGTTGCTTTTCACCGTCTCCGTCAGTTCGGACTTCAATTTGTCCAGGCGCGCGACCTCGACCTCGCTCTTCTTCAACTGGCCTTCGAGGTTTTGAATGGTTTCGGCCTTGTCATGGATCGTGTCGGTCAACGATTGGATTTTGGCGCGCAAATGCGTCTCCCGCACCCATTGAAAGGCAATCAACCCGCAAAGCGTCAGCGAGAAAAAAATCAGCAGGCTCGACAGGAATTTTTTCATACCTGGCTTCTCATTGTGGATCTGCATCTCGCGCGACTAGTCAACCTTAATTGTTTGTCTGTGAATGTTGATTTGGTCACGCGTGAAATGAACGCATCATGTGACTGATGAAAAAGTTCTCAGCTTTCCCTCCAATTGTCAAAGCATTTGAAAAAAGACTTTCCAATTCCCGGTGGATACTCACTAATAGGGTCGTTGAACCCGGTTAATCTTCCACGCACCATGTCGAAAAAACTGCTGACAAACCTTCTCATGTTCGGTCTCGCATTGAGCAGCCCGCTGACGTTGGTTCGCGCCGAAGACATTGTGACCAGCCAGGGCAAGACTTACAAGAATGCTGAAATCATCCGCGTGGATTCGGACAGCGTTGTGATCAAACACGACGCGGGCGAAGATCGTGTCGGAATTCTGCAACTGCCGCCTTCGGCCCTGTTGGCCGAACTGCAACGGCAACTGGCCGAGCGGGAGAAGTTGAAGGAACAACTGGCCACAGCGCAGGCGGAAATCCGGAAGCTTAAAAACGAAAACGAAGGCGTCAAACAGGAAAACCAGGCCGTCAAACAACAGTTCCAAAGCGCGCAGACAAAAATCACCGCGGCGCAGTCCAGGGAGGAAAAGGCGCCCTCGCCCACCCCGCCGCTGGCTGGCTTGCCGCCGATCAAAAAGGATGAAGTCGTGCCGGCCCACGACATTGTGAACCACTATCAGGCCGACCGCACCACGGCAGACCAGCGTTATCGCAAACAGTTTTTCAAAGTTCGCGGCGTGGTGGAGCGGTTGGACAAACCGCTGTTCGTCAGCAAGTACGTTGTGTTCCTGAAATCGTTCAACCCAGCCGTCAAAGTGGAGTGCAATGTCCAGCCGCCGCCCGAGCTGGCCAAAATCTATGTGAAGGACGCAGACACGTTGATGGTTGCGCGCTCCGGCGGAGAAGCAGTGGCCTTGATGAAGGTGGGCGACGAAGTCACGTTGGAGGGCCGCTGCTCGGGTTTGGACAACTCACGAATCACTTTCCAGTCTTGCACGCTCGTGCGCTGAACGACGGTGTTCTTTTTGCTGGTGCCAACCCGTTTGCGAATCCTATGGGTTGTGGCTCAAGGCATCGATTATCACCTGCGCCGCATTGATCAGACTCTCGGCCAGTGCGGGATCCAGCGGCGTCACCTGCGCGCGCACTTTGTTTTGGAAGGCGTTGAGTTGATTGATTCCCGGGCGCTGTCGTTCGGACTCGAAGGAAGCCGCCGCCGCCTTCAGGGTCACAATCAACGGACTGCGGTTCTGTCGCGACAGGGTGGACTCTTCCACCAGCGAAATCAATATCCCCACCGACTGCACTGGGGTGATCACTTCCACGACTGCCGTGTCCGTCCCGACATCCATCCCATCGCTGACCACCAGCGTGATCGTGTGAGTGCCAATATCCAGATGGTTGGTGGCCAGCACACCGGAGGCAATGACGTTGGTGCCCTCCAACCAGGAGTATTGCAGCGGATCATTTTCAACATCGGTGGACTGCGAGCCGTCCAGCACCACCGTCGCATTGGAGTTGTTGGGCGAGATCACCACCAGATTTGTAAGGCCGGGGAATTGCGCCAAGGGTGAGACCGTAGCCTTGGCCATGGGCGGATCGTTCACGGAAATGACGTTGAGGCTGACCGTCGCCACGATTGAATCCATTTGTCCATCGTTGACTTTGAACGTGAAGCTGTCCGGACCGAAGTAATTTGTGTTCGGCTGATACGTCAGATTTGGCGGCGTGCCGATGAGTGTGCCATGCGACGGCGCTAAGACGAGGTAAGTGAGCGAATCGCCGTCCACATCGAACGCGCCGAGGGTGAAGGCGGCGGTCGTGTCCTCGTTGAGCGCGACGGATTGCGACTGGGCGACCGGCGGATCGTTGACGGGCAGGACCGTGAGGTTGATCGTGGCGGGTGCTGAGTCCGCCAGGCCGTCGTTGACCTTGAACGTGAAGCTGTCCGGTCCGTTGTAGTCTGGCGACGGCAAATAGATCACATTCGGTGGCGTGCCACTGAGGGTGCCGTGGGCCGGCGGCGTGGCAATGGAATAAATCAGGGGGTCGTTCTCGCGATCAGAACCATGAAGTTCAATCGCCGTCGGAGTGTCCTCGTTCAATGTCACCACGTCGCCGGCCGCCGTCGGTACAATGTTGGCCGTAAGCACGGCGTTGGAACTGGTGATGGCCCCAAACACATTGGTCACGCGGACGGAAAACGTGCCGCCGCTCTTGACAATGAAGCTGTAGGAGGAGTTTGTGGCTCCGAGGATACTCTGGCCGCTGCTGAACAACCACTGATAACGAAGCCGTGGTGAGCCTGCGGCCACCACACTGAATGTCACGTTCGAGCCGACTGTGACGCGCTGGCTGACGGGTTGAACAAGGATGGTCGGCTTCACTTTGCATTTGCCCGCCGCGCCGGCCTGGCGGATGGCCAGAATCTCGGCGGCGGAGAGTGCGCGGTTGTAAATGGCCGGCTCATCAATCAGTCCGCCAAAGTAGGAATTGGAAAGCGTGATCACCGGAGCGCCGATATACAATGGAGGACTGCTGGCGAGACTGGCTTTGCGTTTGGTTGGGTCGAAGGTCAACACAAGCTGTCCATCAACGAAGAGGTTGCCTCCGTTGGTGACAGTGCGATTCAAACTCACGGCCACGTGGTGGAACATCCCGTCGCGCAAATCGGGTCCGGGTGAGATGAATGTGGCAACATTCGTGGCACTCAGCGGTGTCGAGCCCATCGCAAATGCCAGGCGGCCCTGATTCAGTGACAGGGAGTACCCAACCCAGGCGGCGGTGCCCTCGGTGCGTTTTTCGATGATGGGTACGTTGGGATTGATGGTGTTGCTCGGCCCGGTCTTGATCCACGTTTCAATGGAGAAATCGACATTGCTTCCGAAGTTTAACGTCGTCGCCGGTGCCACTTGGATACGGCTGGAGATGCCGTTGAGGCTGAAGGCCCGGTCAACCTTCCCGGTCGCATAAAGCGTCGGCGAGAATGACGAGATGTTGTTCGTCCCCATCGCGTCGGCCTGATTGCCGTCGCCCGGCCACCAACTGATCAAGCCGGTGGGTGTGTCCGTGCAAGTTGGCGGCGGGAGCAAAGTCAACTCCGCACGAGCGCTGATGGCAAAGCCGACAGCGTTCGTGACCGAGACGTTGTAAAGGCCAGCCTGGTTGGTCTTGAGCTTTTCAAGCACGAGCGCGGAGTTGGTAGCGCCGGGGATCACCTGACCGTTGAAACGCCATTGATACTTTAACGGCCGGCTGCCAAGAACCGAGACGCTGAACTTTACATCTTCACCGAGCGGAACGGCCTGATCTTGCGGCTGCGTGACGATGGTCGGCGCCACGAGACATTTGCCGACGACGTCCGCGTTGAAGATCGCTTGAATTTCGGCGTCGGTCAGCGCGCGGTTGTAGAGCGAGACTTCGTCCAGCAGGCCCAAGAAGGGCCAGAAGAAGGACCTGCTTGACGGAATTGCGCCGAGTCCGAGGTTGGCCGTGCCGGGGAAGATGCCGCCGGAGTAATTGGTTTGTGCGGCCAGCGCGCCGTTAACGTAAATGCGTAGCGCTGCGCCATCATAAGTCGCCACGATGAAGCTCCACTGGTTAGTCGGCAGCACCTGACTTGTCACGAGCATGGTGTTCGTCCGCGCGGAGCCGGTGGCGCTGACTGTGAAAAACAACCGACCGTTGTTCGTCGTGCCCAGCAGGTAACCGCTCTGAGTGCCAACCGGCTGTTCCGGGGGATAATCGAATTTGGAAATGATGGTGCGGGGCGTCGTGCCCGAGACACTCGAAGGATTGACCCAGGCTTCGAGCGTAACTCCGTTGGTCAATCGCAGCGAAGGCGAGTCGGGCACTTGGATTCCGCGTTGGATGGAGATCGCTTTGTCCGCTTTGCCGGGGGAGAAAACAGCCGGGAGCGCCGGAACGGCGTTGTTGGAGTCCCAACTGTCAATCGTGTCATTCTCCCAGCGCCACCAACTGACCAGGCCCGTCGGCGGCGGAACACAGTCTGGCAGTGGATTCACGAACAAGAGTGCAGGGGAACTGGTAACGGACCCACCGGCGTTGCTCACGATGACGGAGTATGTTCCAGCGTTGCTAAACTGCGCGCCGGCCACAGTTAGCACGCTGGAGGTCTTGCCGGGCAAGTTGGTTTCATAAAAGCGCCATTGGTAGGCGAGCGGCGCGCCGCCGGTGGCGGTGACACGGAAGGTGGCGTTGCTGCCGACATAGACGGTGAGGTTGGTCGGCTGCGAGACGATGACAGGCGCCGGCGGCGCGACTTCGACGACGGCATATTGCAATTGATTGGACGGCGCGTCGTTCCACGAGCCGAGCGGGAAACCGGAACTGGGATGCCAGATCAGCACGTGATCCTCGTCCGGGAAAACGCCGTCGCCACTGTTCGGTTCGATGGGCGACCAATTCAAATAGGTCACGGGTTCGCCGCTGACCCAGACCCACGTGCCCTCCTGCGCGGCATCGTTGAGCCCGATCCACATCGGGCGCTCCAGTCCGCCGAACGTGCTGAACGTGTCGAAGACCCATTGGTTCTCCGCCGCATTGTTGATCGTGGCGAGGTGACCGCCGAGGCTGACGGCGATCTGTTCGGCGGCGGGCCAGTTGGTGAAGTTGAGGAGGTAATACCAATGACCGTTCGCCGTGTTCGTAATCGGGCCGGCGAGGATGATCGGATCCGGCGGGCCGACTTCGATGACGGCGGAGTGGAGCTGGTTCGACGGCGCATCGGTCCACGTGCCGAGCGGGAAGCCGGAGCTGGGATTCCAAATCAACACGTGGTCTTCGTCGGGGAAAAAGCCGCCGCCGCTGTTTGGCTCGCCGGGCGCCCAATTGAAATAGGTCACCGGCTGGCCGCTCACCCAAAACCAGATGTTTTCCTGACCAGCATCATTCAACCCAATCCACAAGGCCCGGTCGCCGCCGCCGAAGTTGCCGAAGTTGGTGAAGACCCATTCGTTTTCGGCGGCGTTGTTGATGGTGGCGAGATGGCCGCCGAGGCTCACGGCGATTTGTTCGGCGGCCGGCCAGTTGGTCGCGTCGAGCAGATAATACCAGTGGCCGTTCGCGGTGTTTGTGATCGGGCCGGCGAGTAGATATGGCGGCGGCGGGGGCAGGCATTTGCCCGCGCGACCGGCGTGGTAGATGCCCGCGATTTCGGTGGCGGAAAGGGCCCGGTTGAAGACGGCGGGCTCATCGATCATTCCGAAAAACGTGCCGCCACGCCCATCGCCGCGCGAACCAATTGCAACTGCCGCATCGCAGGCGCAGGTCGCGTCATCGAAGGTAAACGGGTTGGGATGATCATAGGCCGGGGTCGCCTGGGGCGCACCATCCACATAGAAAACGGCGCTCGATCCGGATTTGGTTACCGCCAGATGGTGCCAGTTCGTATCCGTGACTAGCGGGGCCGAAAAGAGACCATCCAGATCAATCCTGCTGAGAAACATCCGCCCGTCGTTGGCAATACCAAAGCCATAGCCGCCACGTCCGTAGCCGAAAATCACAGCTCCGTCCCCAGCCACGGAACCATCCGCGCCCAAAACGTCGAAGGAAGTGACCGTTGGACTGGATCGCTTAACCCAAGCCTCAAGCGTAAAATCTTCCAAGCGGAGGCTCGCTGGATTCCCAAGAGTCACCCGGTCGCGGTGCGTGCCGTCAAACACAAAAGCCTGCCCGACCACGCCCAGCCCATAGGTGACGGTCCCCGTTCCGTCGATTGTTCCGGTGTTTCCGTCGGCTGCGTCCGCCGTTGATCCCTCTCCTCGCCACCAACTCACCAGTCCGGACGGGGGTGTAACACAGGCGGTCGGCGGCGGAGGAGGACACTTGCCCGCGCTGCCGGCGTTGTAGATGGATTGAATTTCATTGGTCGTAAGCGCCCGGTTGTAAATCGAAACCTCGTCGATCAGCCCGCCAAAGGCCTGACCGTAAAACGCTCCACAACTGCCCGAGTCGCCAATCTTCAAAGGCGCCGTGTTCGCCGGTCCCAGCGAGCCGGGGGTCGTCGCCGCCAACTGGCCGTTGATAAACAGACGCAGCGTCGTGCCGTCAAACGTGCCGGCCAGATGCGTCCAGGTGTTGAGGGGCAGGGCTTGTCCCGAACAGGCGCACGCGCCGCTCGGCGGGCCGAAGGCCAGCCCTACACCCGCGTCGTCAAAAACCAACTGGAAAGTTCCCTCGGTCGAGCTGCCGGTGCAGCTTGCGCGCTTGCCGATGATGTGCTGGACCGGATTGCTTGAGGTACGATAAACCCACATGTCCACCGTCATCGGGGAGGTGGGACCAAATCTCAGATTGGGCGCATCGGCCACAAGGGCGACATCATCCACGCCATCCAAGCTAAATGCCTGGCCCACCTTGCCGGCCGCAATCACGGCCCCGTTTTGCAGCGTTCCATTATTCCCGTCGGCACTGTCCAAGGCATCGCTCTCCCCCCGCCACCAACTCACCAAGCCCGAAGGCGTTGGAACACACCGAGGCGGCGGTGGAGCAGGTGGACACTTGCCAGCACTGCGGGCGTTGTAGATGGATTGGATTTCAGTCTGGTTGAGTGCGCGCGAGTAGAGGGAAACTTCATCCATCAAACCTGCCCACCGATATGCCGCTGCCGTGCCACCGGGACGAGCGCCGAGATACAAATTGTAACTGGTTTGCGGCGTAAAACTCCCCAGATTCTGCTGGGCAACCACCGCACCGTTGAGGAGCAGCACGGCCAATCCAGAACTCTCGTCGTAAGTCACGGCGACATGCTGAAAGGAATTGGTGTTGATCAAACCGCCTGCCGAGGTCAGCCAATGAAAATTGCCTGCGGTGTCCACCAGGTTGGCGTAAAGGCAGCCCGGCCCCGCGCCGTAACCCACGGGAACCGAAATCCAGAAATGCACGCCATAGGGGTAAGGATTGCCCCCCGTCACCGAATTCCATTCCACAATCGGCCGCTCCAATTCAATGGCGGAAGGCTTGATCCAGGTTTCGATCGTCAGGCCAGCACCGAGGCCGACATTCAAGCTAGGCGAAGCGGGCACAGTGATAACCCCATCCACTCCGTCGAAAACGAATGCCTGACCAGTTTGACCGGAAGCGAAAGTGATGGCACCCGCGAGTTGGCCGTGGTTGCCACCGCTCGTGTCCGCAGCGTTGCTTTCACCCTTCCACCAACTCACCAGACTGGAGGGAGCGGAGAGACAGGGTGGAGGCAGCAGACACTTGCCTGCACTGCCGGCGTTGTAAATGCCGGCGATCTCGTTGGCGGAAAGTGCACGATTGTAAATCGCGACCTCGTCAATGCGGCCTTTGAAGTGCGAGTTCAACGCCGGGTCGGCGTGGTTGCCGATGCGCAACGGTTCGGTCGTGGACAAATCACCCGGTTGCACCGTCGGGTCAAACGTCAGCACCACTTGGCCGTCCACGTAGAGGTGGCCCCCGTTCGTCGCACTTCGGATTACCGTCATGGCGACGTGATGGAACTGCCCGTCGCGCAAGTCCGGGCCGGGCGAAGTGTAGCTGGTAAAATCCAGTTGGGTCAGCGGCGCGTCGGCCAGTTGGCAGGACAACTTGCCGTCCGCCAGCCCGAACTCGTAGCCCACTGCGGAAAGGAAGTTGGGCGTGTAACGCTTGTTCACGATCGATTGCACCCCGAAGTCCGTGACAGCGGTGATGGGTTGAATCCACGCTTCGATGGAGAAGTTTTGGCCCGGTCCAAAATTCAGCGCCGCCGCGTTCGACACGATCACACGGTCATCCACGCCGTCAAAGAAGAATGCCTCGCCCACGACGCCGTTGGTGAAGGTCGCGCCATTCAGCAACACAGCCGTATTACTGCCAACCAGCTCGGCGCCGTTACCTTCCGCTGGCCACCAACCGACCAGCCCTGGAGGCGGCGTGATGCACGCAGGAGCGCCCGCGATTACCTCGACCTGCAAAAGGATGGCAATGAAGACGAACAAAAGCCTGAGGTTGGCCAGCGGTGTCTGTGTTCGAGGTGGGTTATTCAATTGAATGAAGGTTGAATCATCGATGCGAGAAGGAATGGCATAAGGCTTTGGCCGCTGAGGTAATCAAAGCATTAAAATCAGGGAAAAGCAATAAGAGAAACGGTCACCGTTTCCTACGGTGAATCCCTTATCACAAACTCCACCAGCATTTTTGTTGAGTCGGCACATCCGCCTCACTAGCTTGTTCTGATGAACGTTTTTGTCACCGGCGGCGCGGGCTACATTGGATCAATCTTCGTGGAGGAATTGCTCAACACCGGCCATGAGGTGACGGTTTACGATAATCTGACGGAGGGACATCGCTCCGCCGTCGATCCGCGCGCAGGGTTCATCCTGGCCCGACCGGGATTGGCAAGCGATACTGCGTCTGCCATAAAGGAAGCAGCGCCTGACGCCATCATTCACGTGGCCGGAAGCGCATTAGTCGGCGAATCGATGACAAATCCTGGAAAGTATTTTTGGAACAACGTCGCCAACGGATTGAAAGTCCTGGAGGCGGCGGTTGCGGCGAACGTAAAAAAAATTGTTTTCAGTTCCACCTGCGCCACTTACGGCGTGCCGGAGCGAATGCCGATGACCGAGGATCTGCCACAACTTCCCACAAATCCCTACGGCGAATCCAAGTTGATGTTTGAGAAGATGCTTCAGTGGTATCACACCCTGCACGGGCTGGAATTTGTCGCCTTTCGTTATTTCAACGCCGCCGGTGCCAGCCAGCAGTTCGGCGAACATCACCGCGTGGAAACGCATTTGATTCCCAACGTGCTGAAAGTCGCCCTCGGCCAGTCTCTCCACTGTGAGATTTACGGCACGGATTATCCGACGCCCGATGGCACTTGCATTCGCGATTACATTCACATCATCGACCTTGCCCAGGCGCATATCCGGGCGCTCACGCCCGGCGCTCAGGGCTTCTACAATCTGGGCAATGGCGATGGTTATTCCGTGCGGCAGGTGATCCAATGTTGCGAAAAAATCTCCGGTCGGAAAATCCCGACGGTTGAGAAGCCGCGACGACCCGGCGATCCGCCCCGGCTCGTTGCTTCAGCGGAAAAGGCCATCCGCGAGCTGGGTTGGAAACCGAAGTATCCGAAGCTGGAGGACATCGTCGCCACTGCGTGGCAATGGCACAAGGCCCATCCGGCGGGTTATCCCGATTGAAGGGGAGCCGGAAATGTAGCGCCAGTACAGGCTACGCCAGCCAGAGTGACAAACCGGCCAGTGCGATGGCCGCACCCGCAAAACGAAGCAGCGGAACTTTCGACTGCTGCTGCGCCATCCGGCCGAGACCAATGCCGCAAGCGTGCAGTGCGATGGTCGTCAGCACAAAGCCCAGTCCGTACGAAATGCCTGATACGCCGACCTGCATCGCCGTCCCGTGAGCATGTCCGTGAAAAATGGCAAATAACCCAACCACGACGATACTCACTGCCAGAGGCAATCGCGCAGCAGTGGCAATCAAAACCCCCAGCATCAGCACGGAAATCAGAATGCCCTCAGCAACGAATGGCAGTGCAAAACCACTAATCCCCAACAAGCCACCGACGGTCATCAAGCTGACAAAGGTTGCGGGCACCAGCCAGATGGCGCGTCCGCCGAGTTGTGCCGCCCATAAGCCCACCGCCACCATCGCCAGAATGTGGTCGAGGCCAAGCAGCGGGTGACTTAAACCGCCGAGCACGTTGTTGGCGTGGTTGGGCGAAATATGCGCGTGAGCCATGGAAGGCACGCTTAAACAGAGCGCCAGCACCAGCAGTTTGCTGGTCGCCGTGAGATGATCGATTGTCGTTTTCATAGTAGTATTCTCCTATTTGACGTAATTACGATTATCGCGTTCCCATCCCGACACTTTGCACCGTTTGAAAGAGTTTGCCTTCGGTCTTGATGCTGGGCGCGATGATGATTTCAGTTTCTTGAAACTGCCTTATGGTTGCCGCACCCACGTTGCCCATGCAAGTCGTAATTGCGCCAACCAGATTCTGCGATCCGTCATCGACGCTCGCCGGGCCAAACAGGATTTGCTTCAGCGATCCGGTCACGCCGACCTTGATGCGCGTGCCGCGCGGCAGGTTCGCGTGCGGCGTGGCCATGCCCCAATGATTCCCCTGCCCCGGCGCTTCCTTGGCGCGCGCAAATGCGCTCCCGACCATGACGGCGTCCGAGCCGCAGGCCAGCGCTTTGCAAACATCGCCGCCTTTGCTCATGCCGCCGTCGGTGATGATGGGAATGTAATTGCCGGTTTTCTTGTGGTGCATGTCGCGGGCGGCGGCGCAATCGACCGTGGCCGTGACTTGCGGCACCCCGAGACCGAGCACGCCGCGGCTGGTGCAGGCCGCGCCCGGCCCCACACCGATCAGCACACCGGCCACCCCGCACCCCATCAACTCCAAAGTCACGCTGTAGGTGACGGCATTCCCGATGAGCACAGGGATTTTCATGCTTTTGATGAACGCCTCAAGCTCGAGCGATTTGTATTCCGTCGAAATGTGCTTCACGGTGGAGACGGTGGATTGCACGACAAAAACGTCCGCGCCCGCTTCCTGGGCAATCGCGCCAAACCGGTCGGCCTTTTGGGGGATGGAACTGACGGCCGCCAGCACGCCGGCCTTTTTTAATTCCTGGATGCGTTTGGTGATGAGTTTCTCCTTGATCGGCTCCAGGTAGATTCTTTGAATGAGCGTGGTGACTTCGTCCT
Organism: Verrucomicrobiota bacterium; assembly: GCA_016200005.1. NCBI lineage: Bacteria > Pseudomonadati > Verrucomicrobiota > Verrucomicrobiota bacterium. The sequence continues at coordinate 124,662 of JACQFP010000031.1, forward strand.
TGTCCGCCTTGACGACCTTCTCCAGCACTTCGGACGGATTCTCATAACGGGTCTGCACGCCTTCGAGATTGATGACGCCCAAACCGCCGAGCTTACCCATCTCCACGCAGAATTTCACATCGGTCACGCCGTCCATGGCGCTGGCGATGATGGGAATCTTGAGCGTGATGGCGCTGCCGTCCTTGCGCGGGATTTCAAAACGGGTGTTCACCTCGTTTGGATTGATGGTCACTTCACCCGGCACGAGCGCAATTTCGTCAAACCCGTAAGTGACGCGGGCTTTTCGGTTACGGCCTATCCACATTCCCATAAATGATCTGCCTTCGGAACAGTTAGAATTATTTCACACGGCGATGCAAGCGATGGACTGAAGGAATCCCGGAATGTTGTCCCCGCACATCGTTCGACTTGCCGCATCGCTTTGCCGACCCTGTCAAAACTTCATCGGTTCGTTCAAGGCCCCGCACTGTGAACAACGCGAGCGATCCACATCTGCGTCGTCCGTATAGACAAAACCGCATTGGTTGCAACGGAAAATGCGGTCGGCGCTTGCCGTCGGCTCGAATCGCTTGCGACGTTGCTCCGAATATACGGCGAGGCCGGAAAGCGCGGCAAGCAAAGAAACCACGTAACCTAAAATGAGCGATTCGATGGACATGGCTGAATTACTGAATCGTTGAATCATTAAACACATTCCACGGCGAACAACAATCAGGGTTTTCGGGGCGGCGGACCGGCTGGCGGCAACGCCACCGTGTGCCATTCAAAAATCAGCCGACCCCAAGTCAACTTGCTGACGGGCGATTGACTCGCCCCGTGGTTGCGGATGGAACTATAGCGTGCCGCTTTGGCCAAGTTCAACGCCTGTTTGTCGGCGTCTGTCGAACCGCTCTTGGACAGCACACTTGCCGAGACAGTCTTGCCGTCCAAGTCCACCATGACTTGCACCACGGTCGGAGTGAGGATGTTGGTGCCCGGCCAATTGGTCAAAACCATTGGTGACGCAAACGTTCGCTGCAACAGTTCGCCTTCGACCCTCAACTCCGACTGTGTGGGTACGGGTGTCACGGTCAGGAAAAGTTCTGGTGACGACAGGCGTGGTTCGGGGTTGTCTGCGACGGTGAAAGACGAAGTGTTGTTGGTCCGGACAAACTTGGTGAAGGCATTGCCGAGTTGCCGAGTTTGCAAGCCCAACAAACTCGGCGGGGCCGTCCAATCCGCCAGATGAAATTCCAGCTTGGGCGTTTTCGACCAGACACCGCCGGAGAAACCATTGGGATTAGCCGGTGAAAAGAGCAACGGGTCGGTCACGGTCGGTAACCTGACCAGCGCATCTTGCACCAGAAAAACCGCCGGCACGCTTGCGGGGGGGCGCGGTGTGACGACGGAGCGGTCGGACAGCCAGTACACCAGACCCACCTGGACGAGCAGGACAAAAATAACGGCGAGCCACCAGCGGACGCGCGGCCACATCGCCGGTTCAACGGTCGCAGGGATCATGGAGGTGTCGGGCCGGCGGGTGACGAAGCAAATGCGCGCGGTCGCGTGGCCAGCAGCGCTTCTTTGATGCCGACTTCCCGCGCCAGCAACAGCAGGCGGACCTGGTCTGTGTATTTCACCTCCACATCAGCCAGCACCACGAGCGTCAGCGGTTCGGTGGATTTTTGAACGGCGGCTTTCAAGCGGTTTTTCAGTTGCGCTTCCTGAATCAACTGGTTTTCAAAATAAAGTTGTCCGTTCTTATCAACCGCCACGGCGATCGTGGGATGGTCGGTGCCGGCTAGGTCCGCTGCCGCCGGTAACTGAATTCGCACGCCGGGAGTGTACACCAGCGAAGCCAGCACCAGAAAAATCACAAACAAGAAAAACACTCCCGCAAACGGCGCGGCATCGAGCTGTCCGCGAAAGATTTTGGCGTTGCGCGAGAATTTCATGACGACTTCTCGTCGGACGGTTCATCCACAATATTGACGATTTCCGTGGCCGCCTTCTCCATGTCCAGCACGATGTCATTGACGCGGCTGACCAGATAATTGTAGCCCGCATAACTGGGAATCGCCACGGCCAGTCCCGCCGCCGTGCAGATGAGCGCCTGCCAGATCCCATTCGAAAGATCGGCCACGTTCGCATTCAATCCCTTGGCCTCCATCTGCGAGAACATGGTGATGAAGCCCAACACCGTTCCCAGCAAACCCAGGAGCGGTGCAATCTGCGCAATCGTCGCCAGCAGATTCAACTTTTCCTCCAACCGCGGCACTTCCGCCAGCCCCGCGTCGTCCAGCGATTCCCGGACGCGCTCGCGGCCGTGGTCGCGATTTAAAATCGCCGTCTTCACTAATCGCGCCACTGGGCCGGGGGTGGCGTCACAGATCGACAACGCCTCCACGACATTTTCGCGTTTCAACACGTTGCGCACGCCGTTGAGAAACTCGGTGGAATTGATTTGCGCGCGGTGATAATGCAGCACGCGCTCCACAAATACTACCACCGCCACCGCGCTGGTGACCAGGATCAGCCAAAGCATCGGCCCGCCATTCGACAACAACATGGGCAACATGCGGCTCTTATACGGTGATCCGCGCAAAGTTCAAAGTGCAAAGTTGAGGTTGGTTGGAGAACCAACAACATTGAACTTTGAACTTTTAACCTCGACCTGTTACTCCTTGGCGCATGGAAACGCCCGATCAACTCCGTGAACTGTTCCGCATGCAGAAATCCCTCAATGAACGCATCGGCGTGAAAACCGACGCCATGAGCGAGGCCGAAAAAACCAAGTGGGTCTTGAACTATTGCCGCGCGATGACCCAGGAAATCGCCGAGTTGACGGACAGCGTCCCGTGGAAGTGGTGGGCCAAATATCAGAAGTTTGATGAGCAGAACGCGCGCGTGGAGGTGGTTGATCTTTTCCATTTCCTCATCAGTCTGGCGCAGGTCCTCGGCATGAGTGCGGACGACGTCTTCAACGCCTACGTCAAAAAGAACGAGGTGAATTTCAAGCGGCAGGAAAGTGGTTACACGCAGAAGGACGAGCACGACTCGAAACACATCTGACGCAAAGTGAACGCCGCACGCCGCACGCCGCACGCCTCACGTGTCCCAGTCCGCTGGCGCAACGAGGTCGAGCGCGTCCTGATCACCGATGTTCAAATCGCCCGGCGCGTCCGGCAAATGGCACGCGAGATTGAGCGTGATTTTTACAAACGGGAGATGGTCGTGGTTTCTTTGCTGAGCGGCACGGTGATGTTTCTGGCGGATTTGATCCGGCACTTGTCGCTGCCGCTGCGGCTGGATTTCATCGGCGTTTCCAGTTATGGCTTGGGGACGGAGTCAGGCGAACTGGTTTTCACCAAGGAATTGCGGCTGGATGTTCAAGGCCGCGACGTTTTGCTGGTCGATGACATTCTGGACACCGGCAAAACTCTTTCACGCGTGCTGGAAAAACTGCGCGCCCTCGAACCGCGCCGGATAAAAACCTGCGTGTTGCTCAACAAAGGCACGCGTCGTGTTGAGGATGTGAGCGCGGACTACGTCGGATTTGAGATTCCCGATTTGTTTGTGGTCGGCTACGGATTGGATTTCGCCGAGCGTTATCGCAACCTGCCGTTCGTCGGCGTGTTGAAACCGGCGTTGTATCAATCGCATCAGAGTTAAGCTCGCCGTGCGCCCTCCGACTCTACCAATCCCCCAGCGACTCCAAACCGGGCGTCTCGTGCTCGTTGCGCCGCGTCGAGGGGATGGCCAGGAGGTCAATCAGGCTGTCCGCGAGTCGTTTCGTGAACTGCACCGATGGATGCCTTGGGCCAAACAGCGGCCAACAATGGAGGAGACTGAGTCGTTCTGCAGGAAGGCGGCGAGGGATATTTCCGCGCGCCAGGAATTTTCCTTTTTATTGCGTCTGCGAGATGGCGGCGTACTGGTGGGTGCGGGAGGCTTGGTGCGCGGAGATTGGTCAGTGCCAAAGTTCGAAATTGGCTATTGGCTGAGGACGAAATTCATCGGGCACGGCTTCGCCACGGAAGCTGCCAAAGTGCTGACGGCGTTTGCACGGCGTCATCTGCGCGTGCGGCGGCTGGAAATCAGGATCGACCCGCGCAATACACGCAGCGCAGCGGTGGCAAGACGCGCGGGCTTCAAATTGGAGGCCATTTTGCGTCAGGACGCACGCGATAACCGTGGGCGCTTGCGCGACACGCAGGTTTTTGTGAAATTGTTCTGAGCGGTAACTAACATGAACGTCGAAGTCCAGTTTTATTCCTATTTCAAAGAGCTGACCGGCTGTGCACAAACCAAGGAAACAGTGGCGGACGGCAGCACCCTCGGCGATCTATTCAAACAGTTGATGATTCGTTTCCCCAAACTGACCGCGATGGAACGATCCACCCTCATCGCCGTCGGGGTTGATTATCAGGATCGCAGTTATGTTTTGAAAGACGGCGATGAAGTCTCGCTGTTTCCGCCCGTTCAGGGAGGATGAGGTATTTATGAGTTACGATTTACGATTTGCAATTTACGCGCGCTTCCTGGTCACGTATCACGCATCACGCATCATTCAACTGTGAACCGCACGCTTACCATCACCACCGATCCGATCCACGAAGCGACGTTATTGAGCGCCCGCGCGATGTCCCCCGGCATGGGCGCGGCGATTTATTTTCTTGGCGTCGTGCGCGAGAGTGAAGAGGGCGCGAACATTTTGGCGATTGATTACGAGGCATTTCCAAGAATGGTCGAGCACCAGTTTGAAATCATCTTCCAGCAAATCGAAAAGCGCTGGTTGATCGAATCTGTACGGCTAGTTCATCGCATTGGCGTGGTCAAGGTGAACGAGCCGTCGTTATGGGTGGAAGTCATTGCTCCACATCGCGAGGAAGCATTCGCCGCCTGCCAATGGCTGATCGACGAGATGAAACGCACCGTGCCGATTTGGAAACGCCCGCTCGCTCCGTAACCGCCGAGATTACGAGGCGGATTCATGAGGACGAAACGTTTACTTACTCCCCGAGGCGCCGGGCGGTGATGGCGGTTGCCGCGAAGCCATCGGCAGGAGAGGCGGTGCCGTCCCGACACTCCCAACCGCGCGACTCGCGCGTGTCCAGTGTTTTCCATTTGCTGAGGTCAGAATGACGCCGCTCCAACCCTCCACCACAAATCTGCCGTGTTGGAAGACGATGCCTTGCAAACGCTCGCCGGTATCGGAGCTTCTCGTCCTCCATCGCGTGCCGTTTTTGGAAGTGATCACCGTTCCCGCGTATCCCACCGCGACGAACGTTCCGCTGCCAAACGCGACACCGCGCAAACGTTCGTCCGTGTGAGCATCGCTCACGATCCACGAGAGCCCGTCGCGCGACGTGACCACTGCCCCTTCGTTTCCGACTGCCACAAATATCCCGTTGCCAAAAGCAACGTCGTAGAGCGAGCAGGCGGTTCTCGAATTTTGTTCGACCCAATTCGTGCCGTCCGTGGAACTCCAGAGCCCCGCTTTCTTAAAAACCTTCACCGCCGTGCCCTGACCGCAAGCCGTGCGGGCCGGCGCGCCGGGCAGCGAACCGATCGTCACTGGGGCGCCAGGGACTCCCGCGACGATCAATTGTGTGCAAGTCAGCGCGGCGCCAAGCCGGACGCCGCCGGTCAAAGTAAAACTGGTTTTCACGTTCAAGCTGCCTGCCGTTTCCTCGTGTGTAGCGCAGTGCGCAGTTGCTCGCTTGCTGCGTTTCCCCATTCTCATTGTGTTGCGCGATAGAAGAAATACTCCGCCGTGTACGGCGCGCGCGCTTCTTGATCCGGCGCTGTGGGCGCAGCGGTTGGGGCCAGTCCGCCCGTGGTGTTCACGCGCTGGATGTAGGTCGTGTGTTCGAGAATTCCCGGACCTTCCGTGGACTTCGCCTGAAGGAGCAACCACGGGATGGCGCTGGCGTCCACCGTCGTGCTGGCCAAGCGCGCGCCGACGACTTTGCTGCCGCTCTGGCTTTCCCAGGTGGGGCCGGAATAGTGAAGCCCCACCACGTTTCCGTCCGCGTCGAACAACACGGCTTCTGGAGCTTGGAACGTCCAGACAAACTTCGTTGGATCCGTCGGCGATGCTGTTGCGACGTAGATCTGCACGCCCACGGCGTAGGCGTGGAACGATACCTTGTTGCCGTCGGGCACTTGCAGGCTGACAGGCACCTCTGGTGCGCGGTTGTCGTTGCCCGCTTGCATGGTTGTGGGGGACGCGAGCAGCAGCAAAGCCACTGCGGACAGCGCGAATGTGCTCGTTGGGAAGAAGCCTGATTGGGCGCTTCCGGTTTGTGAACTTTTCATGACTTGACCTTTCTTATGTTCAGGCGGCGTGCGCCTGTTGGTTTTGATTTCGTTGTTACTGAAGGCTCTTTCAGATGAACGCCTTCCACTTCTTTCCAGACCGGAAGCGATAGAAACGTAACAAGGAAAAGGGAGAAGTTTCCCAACTCTACCTAGAAATTCAAAGTGGCTTGCACGTAAACCCAATCCGCATCCGTCGCGCCGCCGACGTTGGCAAGGGAGCTTTTGAGGTAATCGCCGGCGAAGAAGTGGCCAAAGCCGGCGCGAACCACGGTCCAAGGCTTGATCATCCAGGATGCGTCCAAGTCTATCTCGAATCCGCCAAAACTGTCCAAGTGCGGGTTGCGTCCGTAAGAAGCCGGTTCAATTGGAACAGTCGGTCCACTCGCGCCACGGCCCGACCCGGATTCGGGATAGAAGAAATCATGTGTGCCAGCCGACTCAAGGTGTGGACTTCGGCAAATACGATTCCTTGGCGCAATCAGTCATTGAGCCTGGCCTACCGATGGCGGGTTTTTGTCACGCTTGCCGTCTGTTGTCCGTCGTTTTTTCTTCGGCGTGAAAGGGAAAGGTGATCACCAGTGCCAAAGCACACGAACCGAGTTTCATCGAGTTCATATTCACCTCATGATCGCTTCCGCCTCCAAGTCCGCTTGTTCCAGGCTCACGGCGCGGATCAGCCGCAGGGTGCCGTTGTCGGTCACTACGGCGAGATAATTGCCGTCAGGAGAGAAAGCGACCAGCCGCACGTGATCATCAACCGGGAAACTCGCCACTTCCAGATGGCTGGCCACGCTCCAAAGTTTGACCGTGTTGTCCTCACTGCCGCTGGCAAGCGTTTCTCCGTCCGGCGCAAAACACAAGGTCCGGATGCCGGACTGATGATACGACATTGAGGCGAGAGACTTGGACATATCCGCCGAGTTCCAAAACTTGATGGTGTTGGCGTTGCAGCCCGACGCGAGCGTTTTGCCATTCGGCGACACTGCGACCGCGCAAACGCTGCCGCGGTGTTCGCCACTGGAGCGGAGTTTCGTTTGCGTTCGGGCGTCCCACACCGCCACGGATTTATCACGGCCGCCGCTAATCAATTTGTCGCCCGAAGGAGAAAACGCCACCGAAGCGACCCCGCCGTCATGCGCGTGAAACGCAGCCAGCTGGCGCCCTGACTCGATGTCCAGGAGTTGGATCGTGCCGTTGTTGAAACCCAGCGCCGCCGTTCGCCGGTCGGCAGAAATATCCACACAAGGGACGTTCCCTTCGATTCTCCCGGAATAAGCTGGCAGTCGTTTGGTGGTTTTGGTTCCCACCTCCCACCATTCAGGTATTTCGTTCAAAGTCGAAACGAGCAAGGTCTTTGCGTTACGGGAAAACGCGACGGCAAAAGCGGCATCGCGCAACACGGCCTTTTCCTCCAGCGACTCCACGTCCCAGACGCGCACGGTCCTGTCCTTGCAACCGGCAGCGATCAGTTTGCTGTCAGGCGAAAAGGTAAAATTTCCCCATTCCTTGGAGAACAAGTTGGTTGCGACTTCACGTGTGGCTTCTTCCTTCACGTTCCAAATCTTTATCGTGCTATCGCGGCTGCCACTTGCCAACCGCAAACCATCGGGTGAAAATGCGAGCGACCAGACAGCGCCGATTTGTCCGCGGAAAGCTCTCTCCTTCTGCCTTTGGGTGGCCAGGTCCCACAATTTGATCGTCTCGTCCGAACTGCCGCTGGCCAGCGTTTGCCCGTCGGCGGAAAACGCGAGCGCGAGCACCGGCGGATTGTGTGCTTGAATCTTCTGGCTTTGAAACGTCGCCATGTCCCAAAACCAGATCGTGCCATCACCGTCACCGACGGCCAGCACCTTTCCGTCGGACGAAAACTGTAGCGACCGGATTTCGCGGTTCATGAGCAGATACTTCAACTCTTTTCCGCCCGGAACATTCCAGAGCCGGACGCCGGGATCGGGGTGAAGCGGGTTCTTGCTCTGCTCAACAACCGCCAGGACATTTCCAGACGACGCGAGGGCGACGCCGCTGGCCCAGCCATAATCTAGGCGGCGAGGAACGGCATCCGGCAAGTGGAAGATCCTCTGCTGCTTTGCGAGGTCCCAAACGTTGAGCAGATGGTTCTGTTCACTGGCGACGACAATGTTTCCGTTCGCGGCAACGCCGACCAGTTCCCCCGCGTTCGTTGCGCACGTGTTCACCTCTCCAGTTCCAACGCGATACTGCTTGATCGTGCCATCGCGCTGACCAATCACAAAGGTTGCGCCGTCAGCGGAGAATCCGCCTAGCGTCGAGGCGTTCGTAACGATGAGCAGCGGTGTCCGGGGCGAATCAAGGTCCCAGATTTTGAACGTGTTGTCCCAGGCAAACGACGCGAGCAGTTTTCCACCGGGCGAGAACATGAGGTCGCCCACAATTTGATCCTGCCTCGGCAGCGCCAAAGGATAATCTCCGCGGCAACGCCGCCACAGGTGACGCCATTCAAACCTGCGCAAGTCTGTTCCACCGGGTTTTGGCCGCTGCTCTTGAATCAAGTTAAGGGCCTGACGCCAGTTGCCGTTGTTTGCGTCCCGCAGCGCCAGATTCATCGCCTCCGCATAACGGAACGTTTCGGCCAGATGTCGCTGCGTCTCCGCCCGCCGCCACTCCAGCGACACCCCGACGAAGCCCAGTGTGAACGCGAGCAGTAACCCTGCGAGCAGGCTGGCGACCGCGGGCTGTCGCTGGCACCAACGCCAGATTCTTTCCGCCGCATTGGCGGGTCGGGTTTGAATCGGTACGCCGCGGAGATACCGGCCCAACTCATCGGCCAGCGCTTGCGCCGACTCGTATCGCGCGCGCGGATGCTTTTCCAGGCACTTCAAACAAATTGTTTCCAGATCGCGTGGAACACTGGCGTTCAACCCGCGCGGCGATACCGGCTCATTGTGGAGCAATTGCCGAAGCGTGTCCTCGAGCGTCTCCGAGAGAAACGGCGCACGCCCGGTGAGCAGATGATATAGAATCGCGCCGAGCGAATAGACATCACTCGCCGGGCCGACGCCGATATGCTTTGGGTCGGCCTGCTCGGGCGGCATGTAGCTCGGCGAACCCAAGACCTGGCCTGTCGAAGTCAGTTCGGAATCGCCTTGCAGCCGTTTTGCCAGGCCGAAGTCCGTAATGCGCGGCTGGTCGAGCGGGTCAATCAGGACGTTGGACGGTTTGAGGTCGCGGTGCAGAATGCCGCGCTGATGCGCGTACTGCACGGCTCCGGCGATGATCTTGATGTAGCCCGCGGCGCGCCTGGCCGGCAACGGATTGTCGCGCACCAGTTCTGCCAAGCTCTTGCCATCCACATAATCCATCGAAAAATAATGCTGGCCTTCGTGCTCTCCGACTTCGTGAATGGCGATGATGTTCGGGTGCTGCAAGCTGGCCACCGCCTGCGCCTCGGTTTCAAACCGCTGCACGAATTCGTCACTCGCAAACTTCCCGAACAACAGCACCTTCATCGCAACAATGCGGTTGAGGCTCACCTGCCGCACGCGATAGACAATACCCATTCCGCCCCGCGCGATTTCCTCCAACAATTCATAATCGCCAAACTGGCGACGGCGTTCACTTTCGGCGTTCGCGGTTCGGGGTTCGATCTTAGCAGCCGCAGGTGGCACCAGGCTGATCCCCATGCTGACCAGACAGCGGGGGCAAAGTCCTTGCGGCGCGTTGGCGGGAAGCTCCGCTCCGCATTCCTCGCATGTGCGTTCTGCGGGCATGATCGGTTGGTCGGTGTTCTTGCTGCATTCAGACATAACGGAGCCGAAAAGCAAAGGCCAACCAGCGTGGTTGCGCCAGACTGCGATTCTGTTCGACCGAAGTCGCCGATTTAGCGGCTTCGAAGTTTCGTTCAGACGAACGTATTCCACTCTTTTTCAGACCGGAAGTTGGCGCAAGGTAACGGATAAACGAAACGATCTGGTGAGGTGTCAACGTGTCATTGCCTGGTACGAACCAAGTCAACTTTGATCTCATCACTGCCCACAGGGACAACCTTCAGGCCGTGCCAACTCAGCAAAGTTTCGAGCGCGTAGGCACACTCCTCCTGGCTGAGCGCAGTTTGGGTCGTGAAGTTCACGGGGTCATTTGATGATGGAAGTTGCCGTGTTCGATCCAGCCGGCGACCGGTCAAATCCGCATAAAGCTTCACCATCCGGCTCAATTCCGTGTTGGGAAGGTTTATGAATACGCCTCCGGGGAACAATCCTGGCCGGCTGTTGTCGCGAGCCAGCGATCTGATTTCCGAGAAGCGCGGCTTCACGGCTGCGACCTCAGAAGTCGGCACAACGAGTAGAAACTTTTCTCCATCCTCAATTGTTGTGATTCCTTTGACCGCGAGCGCTTTATTGAGTCTGTGAGCCGCGGTTTCCGGGCTGGGCGCGAGGAAATCCAGGTCGAAAAGCGCGGCGGGAAGACGTGGGGAACGTATGAGAGTCTGTCCGCTAAACTGTGAATACAAGAACAAGACGAGATCCGTATTGGCTCCGTTCAGTGCAATCCCCTGAGGGGTGTCAGCAAGTGCGTCGCCGAGGCGGGCCAGGAATCCGGATATGCCCTTGGCCTTGGGGTGGCTGGCTGCCCAACCATCCAAGGTCAGGGTGACAATGGGATTTGTTCCGCCCACATTCAGTTTCACTGCGCCCTTCTTCGGCCTAATCTTGATCAAGCTGACGCCCTCATGGCTCTCCTTTTCCCGCAGCATGAAATACCGGCCAGGGGAGCGCCCGCTTTCCAAGACGGCATAGCCACACCAATCCAGGTTGATGATTCCGACAAGTCGTGGACCAACTGATTGGTCGTCGTCCGATCTCTTGTTCGGTAGCGGCAGCGGCAAAGGTCTGAACGCCCTCACCAGCGGGACGAGTGACTCGACCTCTGCGCGGGTGAGTTTCTCCTTGAAGGGTGGCATTTTGAACGTGTTCGTCTTGTTGTGGGTGCCTTCGAGGATTTGCTCGATAATTTTGTCATCCTCCAACTTGCATTCGCTGAGGTCTTGGACATGGCGCTGCCTGGCTACTGGCGTTTGCGCTCTGCCGTCCTTGCTGTGGCAGGGCGCGCAGTTTTTGTTGAACATTTCTTTCGCCCCGCCGGAAAAGGCCGTCTGCCGGGAGGGCACCACCATGATGTTCCACTGCGCAGCGGGGGCAGCATCACTGGCATGCAGCGACCGGCCCGTGACCACCGCCATGATGATCAACAAGGCAGCGATCCTCACACCGCTCAAGTGTTGGCAGATGCTGCTTATTCGTTCGAAGTTTCGAGCCCGAAAAGCGACCCGGTAGGCTCCCACTTCTTTCGCGTGTTTCATTGCTAAACCTTTCTTCTGCCGTCCAGTGAGGACGGTCCGTCTGTTCCAGACCGGAAATAGGCGAAAGGTAACGAGGAATCTGGGAATATCCGTTCCGGGTCTGCGCAGTAGGGAAAGATTTTATCCTGTCATCAATGCTTGAGCCGATAGAAGCGGCTGCCGTTGGTTGATGCGATCACCATTTCATTCCTCAGACTGGCCAGGTTGAGCGTTGGCGTGTTCGTCACGTCCGTCCAGTCGGTCGTGGTGATATCGGCATTCTCTTGCAGTACGAAAGCCGTTGCGGGCACGATCCAAGAGAGGACAAGGTCGCTGCCTGAAGGTGTGATGTGCAACTCCGGCGTTGGTGTGGACTGCGAGATCCAGATGCCACCGCCATTGATCAAAGCGATTAGTTTGCTTCCATCCGCCGAAGAGGCGACCGAACTCCAATTTGTAACGGGCGCGTTGTTCGAGCTCCAGTTGCCTCCCGCATCCACTGAGGTGAAGATGACGCCTCCACCCACAGCCACCAAGTGGCTGCCATCAGCGGAGGAGGCGACGAATGACCACGCTGTGCCAGGCGCGCTGGTCACGTTCCAAGTGACGCCCGAATTGGTCGAGGTGGATATCAGCCCAGGCGAGTTGCCGTAGAGACTGCGCACTGACGCGGCGGCCATTCTCCTTCCATCGGCCGAGGAGGCGATGGAACTCCATCGCGTGGCGTACGTGTCGGTGTTGGTCCAGGTCGCCCCGGAGTTCGTTGAGACGTAGATAGGGATGTCGGCAAAAGGCCCAGCGCCCGCCACGGCCAAGGTGGTTCCCTCCGCCGAAGAGGCCACGGACAACCAACCGCCAAAGGGCACGCCGCTTGGCAACCAGGTGCCGCCCAAATCCGGCGACATTAAAATCTGGCCCTGGCTTGCAGCGATCAAATGGATGCCATCGGCTGACGAAGCGACAGCGACCGCATTCGACGCTGTGGTTGGAGTCCAGTTTGCGCCGGAATCCGACGAGACGTAAATCGGTCCGCTCCCGGTCGCCGCCACCAGCTTCGATCCGTCCGCAGACGAGGCGACCGCAGTCCAATTGGTAACGGGCGCGCTGGACGGCGTCCAAGTCGCGCCCGAGTTCGTGGAGGTGTGAATCGAGCCGCCTGGGACGCCACCGACAACGGCGACGAGTTTGGTTCCGTCTGCGGAACTGGCGACTGAAGTCCAGTTCGTAATGGGGGCGCTGGTCTGCGTCCAGGTTTGGGCGAAGGCGAGATTAACCACGGGCAGCAAACTGCCCAGGGCGGCCAAACCGAGCAGGCGGTAATCAAGTTTCATTCCGACGAACGAGGCGCGAAGTATTTTCATAACGTTCGATGCCAGAAGCACCGAACGGCAAGACCGCACGTCGGACGATGCGAGAGGGTGGTTCGACGCTGAGCAACTTTGGCCGCGATGTCAACGGCGAACAAACAATCCCCGATCAGTGATCCCACGATAAGAAAGTTCTTCATACGAGCTCGTTCAGACGAACGCCTTCCACTCTTTTCCAGACCGAAAACCGGCGGCGAGTAACACGAAAGCTGAAGCTATTTTGCGGCGAGGCAGAGAACCGAGCGTGGAAAAACGGGTCCACGTAGCACACGGCGAAAAGTCGGGACGAACGCGGGTGGCAACTTTTTTAAGCGACTGCTCGTACAATGTGACACGGAGATTTCGTTACATCCCGATGCTCTTGCGCGATGCCGAGGTGGGTAGGGCGCGTCACTCCGTGCGCGCCGTTCGGAGGACCGGTTCCAGTTTGCGGCGCGCACGGAGTGACGCGCCCTACCAACCTGCGCGGTTCATGGCCGCGCTGCCCGGAGAGCCACCGTGGGATTTTCCTTACGTCGGTTGCTACAAGGATGGGGTTGCGGTCTTCACTCCGATTCGCGCTTCGCGCCTTTGCTCAAGAAAGTGGGGTGGAAATGCCGGTTTGGAGAGAGCGAAAAACCTTTGGTTGGCAAAAGGATTTAAGCGCCATGAACTGCCGTCCTCGCTCGAGAGGACTCTGCATGTCGGGAAATGTGCTCCTGCCACTTTGCTCTCGTCCTCGTTGCACAAAAGATCCCGGTGCGAAGCAAGTCGCATCGGGATTTGCGTGAAACGACCGGCTAAACTGGATGAATCAGAGTTAAGCCAAGCCAGGCAGCCGTCGAATTGGAGCCGGGCGTGTGGTTTGGTGTCACTTTTTCTGCTCGGCCCCTTTGAATTGCAGGACCAGAGGTCAGTTTCCCGGGCCCTTGAACCTGATCACCACGGTGGAGCTCGAATAGACCGTTTTCCACTTGGATGACACGGGGCCAAGGTTGTCTTCGCCGTGAATCTCGGGATTACTGTAATAGACGCCCGGGAAGGCGCTATTAAACCCGACTTGGAGATCCCCTCCAAACAATGGACCGGAGTAGTCGTGCTGCACCCAAACAATGTCCAGCGCATCGAGAAATGCGCCCGCAGCCGCCAAGCTCGGGTCCACGAAGCGCCCGCCCCAGTCCAGAATGGAGCCGTACGTGTCCACGCCAAAAAGCGTGATGAGCGCGCCATCCTCGACGGCTGGGTTGTTGACCAGCGGTCCGGTGTTGATGTCATACCCATTCGGCGCGCCTTCCACTTTAACTTCGGGAGGTCCTACCGCCCGGTCGTTGATGCTGACGACAATCCGACCTTCCTCGTCCTCTAATTCGTCGAACCGAATGGTCCCGGAGCTGGTGAACGCAATGTTCCCCTGACCGTCACCCTGCCCGGAGGTTTGGAGCGTCCCGGTCGCACCTTGAAGTCCGCCCGTGCCGCCAGCGATTTTCTGGGTCACTTGAAAACCGCTTGGGCCGTCAACTCCAGTGAAGGTGGTGTAGAGCCTGTCGCCATTCTGAGTGGTGACGAGCTTGGTCCCGCTGAGGGGGGTCAACCAAGAACTGGAACCAGGGTCAAAGTAGGAATTACCGCTGTGGACATAAATCACTGTCCAAGCCGCACCCCCAGGGTCGGTAGTCCCAGTGCCATAAAACTCCTGCTCCGAAGTCCCGTCACCATTGTCGTTGTACATGAAGACCTGCGCCTGGAAGTCCTCCCGAAAACTAACCCGGTCTTCGGCCGCAGCCCGAGGGACTGCTCCCGCCAGCGTGGCGATGCCGACGAGCGAGAGCAAGAGCAGCCGTGATGTTGCCCTCCCAAGAGCGCCGAGGTGGGGGTGGTTCTTCAGGCGCGTTCGGCTGCTGATTTGTGTCTGTGCATTGGCCGCCTCACCGCCCGATTGGCGGCTGCAGGCGGCTGATGTTGCGATGCGTTCTTCGTTCATAACTTTTACCTTTCACTTTGTTTGTTGTGGTTGTTTTGTTTCCAAGCCCGGATTCCATTTCCGTCTCCGGACTTAAATTTGTGCTTTAAAAACGGATTGGTGGGATCGCTGCGGCGAGCCATTGATTTGTTTTCATTTCTTTCCCCGAGATCTCAGGGCTGCACCGAGCGGTAGAAGCCCTGGCCGGGCGGCGGGAACAGGTCCCAGAATTCGAGCAGGCCGGAGGCAGGCGCCGTCTGCGAGCCGCTGGCCGACCAGGGACCGCTCACGCCGGGGGCGCGCTGCAACCGGTAGGCGGAGCCAGGGACGCCGCTGAAGCGGATGAAGTAGCCGCCGTCGCCGTCCCCTTCGATGGCCAGGACCGGGGGATTCACGATTGCCCTGGCCACATAAGCCGAAAACTTCCCGCCCGCTATCGTGAAATGTCCCCCCGCATACAGGTCGCTGCCCGACACCGCCAGCGCCCGCACACCGCCGTTCATCCCAGAACCCACGGGCGACCAACTGCTCCCATTCCATTTGGCGATGTAATTGGCTAGGCCGCCGCCGGCCATCGTGAAATCGCCTCCCGCATACAGGTCGCTGCCCGACACCGCCAGCGCAGACACATAAGTATAAGGCGACGGGTTACCACCCATCCCCGAACCGAGCGCCGACCAACTGCCCCCGTCCCATTTGGCAATGTAATTGGCTGCGCTGCCCCCCGCGTTCGTGAAATAGCCCCCCGCATACAGGTCGCTGCCCGACACCGCCAGCGCAAGCACATAGCTGTTCATCCCCGAACCCAAAGCCAACCAACTGCTCCCGTTCCATTTGGCAATGTTGGTCGCTGCACTGCCGCCCGCGTTCGTGAAGTAGCCCCCAGCGTACACGTCGCTGCCCGACACCGCCAGCGCATACACCCAGCTGTCCATCCCTGAACCCAGCGCCGACCAACTGCTCCCGTTCCATTTGGCAACGTAATTGGCCGCGTTGCCCCCCGCATTCGTGAACCCGCCTCCCGCATACAGGTCGCTGCCCGACACCGCCAGGGCACGCACCTCGCCGTTCATCCCCGAACCTAGGTTCGTCCAACTGCTCCCGTTCCATTTGGCAATGTAATTGGCCGCGCTGCCGCCCGCCGTTGTGAAATAGCCCCCCGCATACAGGTCGCTGCCCGACACTGCCAGCGCAGACACATAGGAAGCACCGCCAGGAGGGCCACCCATCCCCGAACCCAGCGCCGTCCAACTGCTCCCGTTCCATCTGGCAATCCGGTTGGCCGGGCTGCCGCCCGCCGTCGTGAACCCGCCCCCCGCATACAGGGCGCCGCCCGACACCGCCAGCGCAGACACAGAGCTGTTCATCCCCGAACCCAGGGCCGACCAACCGCTCCCGTTCCATTTGGCAATGTTATTGGCCGCGCTGCCGCCCGCTATGTTGAACTCGCCCCCCGCGTAAACGTTGCTACCCGACACCGCCAGAGCAGACACAGAGGGATAACCATAAGAATTACCGCTCAGCCCCAGGCCCGAACCCAGGGCCGTCCAATTGCTCCCGTCCCATTTGGCAATCGTCCCGGAGAAGCTCCCCGCATACACGTTGCTGCCCGATACCGCCAGCGCATGCACATAGCCACTTATCCCCGAACCCAGCGCCGACCAACTGTTCCCGTTCCATCTGGCGATATGATTGGCGGCGCTGCCGCCCGCCGTAGTGAAATCGCCGCCCGCATACACATCGCTGCCCGACACCGCCAGCTTTAACACGTAGGGAGGGAAAAAGGGATCACCGCCCCCCATCCCCGAGCCCAGCGCCGACCAACTGCTCCCGTCCCATTTGGCGATGTAATTTACCGGGCTGCCGCCCGCCGTCGTGAACGCCCCCCCCCGCATACACGTCGCTGCCCGACGTTGCCAGCGCATACACCCGGCTGTTCACGCCCGAGCCCAGCGCCGACCAACTGCTCCCGTTCCATTTGGCAATGTTAGTGGCCGCGCTGCCGCCCGCCGTCGTGAACGCCCCCCCCGCATACACGTCGCTGCCCGACGTTGCCAGCGCAGTCACGATGCCGCCGCGGTAAGGATAACCGGCTGGGGCGCTGACTCCCGAACCCAAAGACAACCAACTGCTCCCGTTCCATTTGGCGATGTTCGTGGCCGTGCTGCCGCCCGCCGTCGTGAAAGAGCCTCCCGCATACACGTCGCTGCCCAACACCGCCAGCGCCCGCACAACGCCGTTCATCCCCGAACCCACGGGCGACCAACTGCTCCCGTTCCATTTGGCAATGTTCGAGACAAACACATCTCCGACGAGGAAGAAGGCGCCGCCGATGTAGAGATTGCCCGAGCCATCCACCGCCGTCGCGTAAACGGGGCCGTCCGCGCCGGGAATGCTGGGGTTCACGCTGATCCAGTTGGCATCGCTGAAGGTCGGGTCAATGCGCACGGGATAGACGGCGTCGGCATCGTTCACCAGCACGAGCAGCATCGTAGCGGCAGGCATCCCTGCCTGCCGTAGAGCCGCGGCTTCCAGCCCGGCGGATTGAAGCGTGTCTTGCAAAGAAGCCCTGGAAAAATCCGCAGGCAAATTCCGGGCGGCAGGATGCGCGCCCTCTACGTCAGGCAGGATGCCTGACGCTACATCCATCCGCGCGGTCAACTCTTTACCCGTCGCATCGGTGACGCGCAACCGGCTGTAGGCAATTTTCCGCCCGGAGTTTTCCAGCACCAACTGGGCGCCACCCGCCGCCCGCTCGACCCTTGCGCCGCTCACGGCCAGCCGCACCGCCAGTTCGCCCGCTCGTTGGTTGAGGGTGGAGAGTTGAGGGTTGAGTGGCGGATGTTCAATGATGAAATCCTGCCGCACACCGTCCATGCTCACGCTGTATTCCTCGATCACACCGGGCCGGGTGAAACGAACCAGCTTGTCCGCAACCTGCACCGTGCCGGTGCGCGGGAGCGTCCCCTGATCCGTAGCAGCCGACGTAAGGAGGCTCTGAACTTCGTTTTGAGTTTCGGGTTTCAAGTTTCGAGTTGAAGTGAGCCTCCTCACGTCGGCTGCTACCACGCGGAAACGGTCGCTCACTCCGTTGGTGACGGTCGAAGTCAGCCAGAGGCCTTCGCGCGTGGCCTCGCCTTCGAGCCGTTGGAAAACGCAGCGCAACCGCGCGCCCCCGGCGGTGGGACTGACGGCCAGCCCGTCGCCCTGGTAATCCCCGCCGGCCTTCGCGCCAATCTGCGACCACGGGATTGTAGGAGACGCGGTAACGAGTCTCGCTTCCTAGGTTGTTTTTTTAGGCGCGGTCTCAGCCGAATCCGCCGCCGTTGCAATCAGACTGAAAGAGCAGGCAATGGCAAGCGCCACGGCGCAAAAGAGCGGGACTTGAAACAGTTTTGATTTTGTTTTCATAATCGTGTGCCGTGTAGTTCTCCTTCGTGATTCTTTTGATTACTGGCTCAACCGGAAAAACTGCTGCGGGCCGGTGATGGGATTGATCACCACGTTCTGCCCGCCGATGACGACCGGGCCGGGTGAATTGGCGCTCCAGACCGCCGATGAACCAAGGTTCGTGGTGGATTGCAAAGTGAAGCCGAAGGCATTGGTCGGCCACGTCAAAATGACATTCGCCCCGTAAGGAATCAGGGTCAGGAGCGGCGGGAACGAAAACGGATTGGTGGGATCGCTGCCGGCGAGCCATTCGCGGTAGTTGTTCACGCCATCGCCGTCCGGGTCGGTGGTATCGGTCGCGGGATTGATGGGCAGATTGAAATGCTGCAACCAGGCGTAGGAAATCATCGAAGCGGGCGATTGGAATTCATACGCGCCGATATCGACGCTGCCGCCCACGATGCGCGGATTGCCGTCCAAGTCGGGGCCGGCGGGCGCGAACGCATTCCGGCCGGCATTGATGCACGGGGAGTTGGATTGCAATCGCAGATTCCCGGAGGCCTGGTTCACGAACAACGGTGCGGTGGTCCAGCAGTGGTTCAGGGAACTGTTTCCGTAACCATCGAGGACGATACAGTTGTTCAGCGTGCCGCCATACGCCCCGCCGCCTTCTGCTTCTCCCCAGGGACCAGGGGAGGAGACAAGAGCCTCATTGCCGTTCAACGTGCAGTTGTTCAGCGTGCTGCCATACGCCCCGCCGCCGTACGATTCAAGCACTGTGGATAACCGGGTAATAACGGTGCCGCGAGCTGCATTGCCGCTTAACGTGCAATTATTCAGTGTGCAGAATAGCGCGCCTCCACCCTCCGCGTAACCATGCAACTCGGTCGACCCACCGAAGTCGTCGTCGGTGACATTAGCCGAATTGCGGGCGAGCGTGCAGTTGTTCAGGGTGCAGCGGGCCGCGCCACCGCCGCCAGCGGTGATTTCCCAAGCCCAACCGCCGATGTCCTGGAGCCGGGCGTCAACTGAGTTGTTGGTCAGAGTGCAATTGTTCAGAGTCACGCCGTACGCTCCGCCACCCTCCATCACCAAAGGACCCCGATTATCCGCAACAAGATGGTTGCCAGTGATCACACAATTGGAAACCACGGCACTCGCTGAGAAGCCAACGACTCCACCACCCACCTTGTAGAAAAACCCATTGGTCAAATTGTAACTGTAGCCTGTGCTCCCTCTGGTCAAGGTGAACCCGGACAGGGTGGCGCTTGCGGCTAAGTACGCGCAGCGAACCGCATTGCCTCCATCAACAACAGTGAACTGCGGGCCGTTGACGCTCCGAACGCTCAGCGGCTTGCCTACCGATAGCGGGGCATAGGTTCCGTTGGTGACCACAATCTCATCGCCCGCCACTGCGGCATCCACGGCGTCCTGGATGTTTGTAGCGGCGGTGGTCCAGTTGGTGTAGGGCGGCGCGGCGTTGGTGCTGGTCACGTCCACGTAATGCACGTCGGCCAAGGCGCTGGCGGCAGTTGCAAGGACCGCAACATTCAACCTCCAACATCGAACTCTGAACATCGAAGTGCGGACTGCTTTCGTTTGATCTGATTTCATCGGTTGATTCTTTTGATCAGAATTTTCTTAACCGGTAAGAGATTTGTGGGCCGAGCATGGGCCTGGTCACTCTGAGCTGACCGTTGACGATCACCGGCGGAAAGGGATCTGCTGCGCTCCAGCCTGTCGGTGAACCCAGGTTCGCGGTTTCCTCCAAATAGTACCCGGCGTAACTGAATCCGGCGTAACTGATCGGCCACGACAGAATAACATTGGTGCCGGAAGAAGTGATGGTCAGTTGCGGCCGGAACGAAAGACTGAACACCGTGCCATTGCCCGAACTGCCGCCACCACTCGCCGTTCCATACAGGGTATTGCCCGATAAAATCAATCTGGCACGCGGAACGGCTCCGTCGAGGCCAGTAAAACTGAGCAGGGTCGTAAATCCCGTGCCATCGGTATGAAGGGCGAACACCGTGCCCGCGCCCGAACTTCCGCTACTTGCCGCCGTGCCATACAGCGTGTCGCCCGATAAGATTAATCCGGCAGACGGATTAGCTCCGTCGCTGTTGGTATTATCAGGACCAGAGGATGCCGTAAAACTATGCAGGTTCGTAAAACCCGTGCCGTCGGTGTTGACAGCGAACACCGTGCCCGCGCCCGACCTGCCGCCGGAAGGCGCCGTCCCATACAGGGCGTTGCCCGATAAAAGCAATCCGGCAGACGGATGGGCTCCGTCGCTGTTCGTAAGTTCAGGCCAGGAACCGGAGATTGCAGTGAAACTATGCAGGTTTGTAAAACCCGTGCCATCGGTGTTGACGGCGAACACCGTGCCATTGTCCGAACTGCCGCCATAAATCGCCGTCCCATAAAGGGTGGTGCCCGATAAAATCAATCCAGCCTGCGGAATAGCTCCGTCGCTGCCGCCAGTAAAATCATAAAGGTTCGTAAAACCCGTGCCATCGGTATGGACGGCGAACACCGTGCCATGGCCCGAAACACTGCGGCCAAGCTCCGTTGTCCCATACAGGGTGTTGCCCGATAGCAGCAATCCGCCAACCGGCCCTTGTCCGTCGCCGCGAGTGAAAGTGTGCAGGCTCGTAAAACCTGTGCCATCGGTATGGACGGCGAATACCGTGCCAAAGCTCCCGCTGCCGTCTCCATGCGCTGTCCCATACAGGATGTTGCTCGACAAGACCAGTGTGCTGTTCGGATAAGGTCCGTCGCTGTAAGTGAAGCTGTGCAGAT
Source organism: Verrucomicrobiota bacterium (assembly GCA_016200005.1). NCBI lineage: Bacteria > Pseudomonadati > Verrucomicrobiota > Verrucomicrobiota bacterium. Next base: position 145,777 of record JACQFP010000031.1, read on the forward strand.
TCGTAAAACCCGTGCCATCGGTGTTGATGGCGAACACCGTGCCATAACCCAAAGCACCGCCAAAAATCGCCGTCCCATACAGGGTGGTACCCGACAAGTTGGTAATCAACCCGCCAACCGGTGTGGCTCCGTCGCTGTTGGTTCCAGTAAAGGGGGCAGTTTCGGTGAAACTATGCAGGGTGGTGAAGGTCTGCGCCGTCACGCGGCCCGCCGATAGCAAGTTGAGCACGGCGATCAGCGCCGGAAGGAGGAATAGGTTTTTTGTTTTCATTTGGGTTTATTTGGCGATAGCAGAACGAATGCTGGCGAAGGTCACCACGGGGAAAGTGGCCGTTGCCAGTTCAAGGTTGCGGATGCTTGTGTTCATGGATTATTGAGTCCACTCCTTCCAGACCGGAAACGGGTGGGGAGTAACGGAGAATCTGGATGTATCCGCCCTGCGGAGAAACGGCGCAAATCTGAGCGGCCTCGCTGTTCTTGTCCCAAAAGGCATCTCCAACAGAAAACCAGCGGGGGCGCGCTACTCTTTGGGCGTTGCTGGCGGACGTTGTATCAGCGCCTTGGCTTCACGCATGAGAGCGTGGGTGATGATCCAGTCATCCCAGTCGCCACCGAGGTCGCCGCTGTCAAGCCTCGGCAATCTCCTCGCTGCAATTTCAACTCCTTTGGCGAGGGTGGCGCCGGCTTGGTCGGCTTGTTTGGAGCGGTACTGCGCCATCGCCAGCACTAGGTAGGCTCCGCCGTCCCGGTCGAGATTATCCCCTGCGTGAGAGAGGACTTTCTGCATCCAATCCACCGCGCCGGCAAAATGTCCCTGGCGATACTCGGCCAATCCTTTGCAGAATTGAAACCAAGGCGCGTAAACCCTGTCCTTGCCCGCAGTGACGGCGATATCGGCCCAAGCGTTGACCGTGCTCAAATCCACCCCGGAATCGGGCAGGATCAGGCAATCCTTGGCTGTCCGCTCGGCAATGCGCGGGTCACTTGTGGAGCGGAAGCGGGCAAGCTCTTGCGCGCAAAGCTGCCGGTAGCCTTGAAGATCGCCGCTTTGCACGAGCAAGGGTGCGAGCGCGTGGTAAGCTTCGTGGTTCTCCGGCTCAAACTCGACCGACCTCGAGAAATCCGCCGCCGCCTCCTGCCAATGGCGCGTGCGGGCGCGCCACGCGCCGCGCTCGCGCAGCAATCCTGCGCTCTTTGGCTGAGTTTGAAAGGTTGGCGTGAGAAGGTCGTTGAAAAGGGGTTCGATGTCGTCGAATTTGCCTTCGCGCATGAGAACATCCACCAGATTGCCGAGCGAATTGGCCACGCCGGGGTTTTCCTTACCGTAGAGTTTCGTATGCATCGCCAGGGCCTTGCGAAGCAGGGGTCCGGCCTCGGCCAGCTTGTCTTGGCCCTGTAGTACATAGCCTAACTCACCTAACGAGCGGGCCACGTCCGGATTTTCCTTCCCAGACAGTTTCAGGTACATGTCCAGCGCCTGTCGGGCCGCGATTTCGGCTTCGGGCCACCGGCCGTCCTCCCTAAGCACGATCTCCAAATCGAGGAGCGAGGCGGCGACCTCGGAGTTTCCCTGGGGCCACAGTTTGCTTTGGATCGCCAGTGCCTCGCGCTCGGTCTTCTCGGCCTCGATCCGCCGGCCCTGGATGCGGAGCACGTTCGCCAGGTCGCGAAGTGATTGACCGACCGCCGGACTTTCGTTGCCCAGCGCTTTCCTGCGGATCGCCAGCACCTCAAGCTGGAGCGCCTCGGCCTCCTTCGGTTTGCCGTTCGGGCCGGCAAATGCGAGGGCGAGGTTCTGTAACGAATCGGCTAATCTGAGGTCATCATTCCCCCAGAGCTTTCTCGCTATTGCCGGCACGTCGCGGAGCACCCCTTCGGCATTCTTATCGTCGCCCAGATCCCGGTAAACTTGGCCGATTGTGTTCCTCAACTCCAACTCAACTTCGGGCTGGTTGCTCAGATCTCCGCTGAGACGCCCGGCGGCCTTGTCCAGGATTTCCCGCAGCACCGTCGTGTCGCGCCCCGACGCGACCCACGGGCTAACGCCCTTCAGCATGTCCTTGAGGAACTGCGCGACTTGCTGGCTCTTGGCGGCCTCGGTCTGGGCCTTCTTCTGTTCGGCTTCGGCTTGTAGTCGCAAACGCCCTTGGTCTTGCTCGGCCCGCCCTGCTCTCACCGCCTGCCAGGTGCTCACCAGGACGCCGACCGCGAGCACGCTGATGAGCGCCCCCGCCGCCGCGAAACCGAACTTGTGACGCCGGACAGTCTTCTGAAACTCATACAGGCGGCTGGGCGGACGGGCCACGACCGGCTCGTTTTTCAGGTGCCGCGCCACGTCCGCCGCCAGTCCGTTGGCGGTTTCGTACCGGCGCTGCCGGTCCTTCTCCAGGCACTTCATCACGATCCAATCGAGGTCGCCACGCACCAAGCGAATGGTTTCCTTGATCTGTAGCAGCCGACGTGAGGAGGCTCTAACTTCTTCTGCGGATTTCGGGTCGCGGATTTCGGATTTTGAATGGAGCCTCCTCACGTCGGCTGCTACGAGTTCCTGGGCCAATCGCGTCGAAGGCTTCGGCGGCTCGGTTTCCCGGATCATCCGCCGGACTTCATCCAGCGCTGCCTTGCGGAAAGTCTCCACGTCGAACGGCGTCACGCCCGTCAGCAGTTCGTAGAGCAGCACGCCCAGCGAATAGATGTCCGCGCGCGTATCAATGTCCAATCCACTCAACGCCGCCTGTTCCGGACTCATGTAAGCCGGCGTTCCAATCATATGTTGGAAGCCAGTAAAGAGCGTCTTCTCGGTGAGCTTTTGTCCCAGCGCCTTGGCCACACCGAAATCAATTACCTTGGGCACCGGCTCGCCATCATGCTCCGTCACCAGCACGTTGCTCGGTTTGAGGTCGCGGTGAATGACGCCCTTCTGATGCGCATGTTGCACCGCCTGGCAGACCTTCATGAAGAGTTCCAGGCGCTCGCGCGTGGAAAGATTCTCCCGATCGCAGTAGTCGGTGATGGGAATGCCGCGCACCAGTTCCATGACGAAGTAGGGCCGCCCGGCTTCTGTCGCCCCGGCATCCAGTGCTCGGGCAATGTTCGGATGATCCATTAACGCAATGGCCTGCCGCTCGGCCTCGAACCGGGCGATGACCTCTTTCGTGTCCATGCCGGCCTTGATGATCTTTAGTGCGACCTTGCGTTGCACCGGTTCGACCTGGTCCGCCATGAAAACGACGCCGAATCCGCCTTCACCGATTTTCTCCAGCAACTTGTAGCGCCCGATTATCGTGCCGGTTCGCTCAACGTGGATATCAGCCACCAGTGGTGCGGTGGCAGGAAGCAGACCCAGTCCCATGTTCGCCAGACAGCGCGGGCAAAGACCTTGAGGCGCGTTGGCCGGAAGTTCGGCCCCGCATTCCTCACAAGTTCGGGGTGCGGACATGATTACTCCGGTGTTACTTTCTGTGTCGGCCCGGTTGGAAGCCCGTCAAACTCGAGCAAGCGCTTTCCCCACTCCGATGCTTTCTGCATTTTTCCGGTACCGGGTGACGCGACGGCCCACTCAATGTAGAAATTTCTCAGACGCAGAAGTTGGTCGCGTTTTTCCTCGCGCGTTGCCTTCAGATTTTTTTTCAGCGCTGCTTCATCTTCCAAAAGGAGCGGTTCGGCTGCCGTGAAATCATGCTGTTTATTCAGGACGTTGAGCAGGCCAACGCGGGCCTGGCGGAAGTCCGGATGAGATTCGCCGAGCAGTTTCTTCCTCATCGCCATCGCTTCGCGAAAGAGCCGTTCAGCCTCAGTTAATTCGCCCTCTTTCTCCAGCACGGCCGCGAGGTTGTGCTGCGACGTTGCGATGTCCGCGTGTTCGGGGCCCAGTTGCTCTCTCCGGATCGTCAGGGCTTCGCGATACATGGGTTCGGCCTCAGCCAATCTATCCGTGTAAAAGTACAGCGTGGCGAGATAATTCAGCGAGCGGGCCACGGCGAGGTCGTTTGTCCCGAGCAATTTCCTGCGCATGCCCAGGGATTCGAGAAAGACTTTTTCCGCCTCGACGGTTTTGCCCTGATCCCGCAAGGCGACCGCCACATCATTAAGCGAGGTTGCTACCTTGGGGTGTTCCTCGCCAAACAGTTTCCTTCGTATGGTCAGGCTTTCCCGCCGCAGGACCTCGATCTCCTTTTCCCGGCCTGAGTTTTCCAAACTTTTCGCCACGTAATCCAGGTGCTTCGCCGTTTCTTCATGGACGCCGCCAAACCGGACGCGGACATCGGCCAGCATCTCGCGATAAAAGGTTTCGGCCTCAGCCAGTTTGCCTTGGTCAACCATCGTTTTGCCGAGACCATGCATGACATCAAGCCGCACGGAGTAGTCAACCGCCGGAAGTTTTTTCAGCATCGTCACCGCTTCACGGTATAATTCCTCGGCCCCGGCCAGCTTGCCCTGCTTTTCGAGCATGGTAGCGACATCACACAACGAATCGGCGATCTCAAAATGGTCAGGTCCGCGCAACTTCCGTTGCATCGCCAGCGCTTCGCGAAATAATTGTTCCGCCTCCACCACTCTCTTCGCGTCGCGCAAGACAACCGCCAGATTGTTCAGTGCCGTGGCGACTTCCTGGTGCGCCTCCGGATGAACTTTCTTCTGCCGGTCGAGCTCCTTCCGGAACTGATACTCCTGCTCGCTGCGCTCGCTGGGTGAAACGATGATAGCTGGGTTCGTTTGGCTGCGAGAGGCAACCATACCTGCCAACAGAACCAGGGCGGTCACTGCGGAAAAGCCTGAGGAGATAACAGAGCCGGACCGCAGATGATGTTTGCGCAGGACCTTGGCTGGCAGTTCTGCCCCGCATTCGCCGCGTGTTGGTTTTGTGACCACGATTTCCAGCTTCCTGAGTTTCTTCCACTTCATTCAGACCCGTTTCGGATGAAAAGTAACGCCGGACTTAGCTCAACGCCGAGACTACAGCGCGTAGTTCCTCCTCGACCTCCTCCGGCCCGGCCACCGTCTGCGCAATCTCCGCGCGCAGCAGTTCGCGGTATCGCTGACGCAAGCGGTTGACGGCCATTTTCAGCGCCGCCTCGGTCGTGTTTAGTTGCAAGGCCAGGTCCGCGTAAGCCACTGCGCGCTTTTCCCCGGTCAAAAAGATCTTGAGCTTCTCAAACTGTCCCCCTTTGCCTGCGGCAACTTGTTCCTGCTGAAGCCGGGTAGTCACCTGGGTCAAAAGCGTCAGCGCCCATTGTTGCTCGAAGAGCTTTTCCGGCGGCAAATCGGACGACGGCACTTGCAGGAATTGCGTTTCGGCCGAGCCATCGTTGAGGGAAACAAAAGTGAACTTGCCACCGCGTTTCTGCGCATTGGCGCGGCGCCATTCCTTGGCCAGAAAATGTTCCAGCGCCGCCAACAGGAAGGAGCGGAACTTGCCCTTGCTCCGGTCCACCTCGTGGAGAAAGTCCTTGGCCAGCAGCCGGGCGAAGAATTCCTGGGTCAAATCCTGCGCGTCATGCGCATAGTAACCCCGCCGCCGTACGAATGCATATAGAGGCCACCAATAAATGGAACACAACCGTTCAAGGGCGGCGTCTGCCTCCACCGACGCTCCCTCACGGGCTGCCACGACCACACTCCAATGTGTAGTCAAGAAACATTGCGCCGATGCCATGCTGCTTCGTTCAAGGCTGCGCTCGGGGAGCATAGAGCGAGTGTAAGATCTGTTCCCTAACTTTCAAAGGAAAAGTGCGGTTGTGACTCGAGGTCATCGCGTCACATCGCGAGGAAGCCTTCGTCGCCTGCCAGTGGCTGATTGATGAAATGAAACGCATCGTGCCGATCTGGAAGAAGCCCGTTCTTCGCCATCTGCAGAGTTGAGTAGGCTGAGGCCGAGAAACCTGAAGTCCCATGCTGATTGCCAAAATTAGTCTCCGAATTGCCCCTCACCCCGGCCCTTAAAGCTGTTCCAAAACCATTCATCGGCGGCGGGGAGAGATTTGGCCCCTCGCGCCGCAGCCGACGGTAAATAACTTTTGTTCGGGGAGGATTTTCTCTGGTGAACCATCGCACTTTCGCCGGTCCAACTGCTTGGCACGACACCAACGACAGCCTTCTACGAAAAACGAATACCTGCAAAACAGCAAGACCACGACACCGCCCGCTCCCATCGCCGCCTGGGTCGGCCTGGACTGGGCCGGTAAAATGCGCAGTCTCTTCCCATCCGATGGGGAGACCGTGGGCGCCGCAAAGCGGCCATCACCCAACTTTTGTTTTGGATTTTGACGGACAGAGACTAAATTGACCCCGGCTTTGCCATTGAACAGCAACTCGCAACGGCAAGTCGAAACCCTCAGTGAGTTGGGAAATTATTTATGAGTGAAACAACACCTGGTCTTAAAATCGCAAAACGCTCTTCTTGGGGACGCAAACTGGCGTTCATCTTTGGCGGTCTCCTGCTGCTGTTGATTCTTTTTTACTTCGTCGCCACGAGCGCGGCCTTTTTCAAAGGCGTCATTCTCCCCAGGGTCAGCAAGGTGATGCACGCCGACATCACCGTGGCCGACGCTTCGATCAGCCCATTCTCGCAAGTCACGCTGCGTGGGTTGAAAGTTCAGACCACGGGGACAGAACCGCTGGTCAAAGCTGAAGAAGTCCGCGTTCGGTACAGTCTTGGAGCGATTCTCGGTGGCAATATTGCCGTGCAGGAAGTCACTGTGGTTTCGCCCGTCGTGGAGATTGTCGAAAACGCCGACGGCACCAGCAACCTCGATCCCTTCACCAAACCGCAGAAAGGCACGAAGGAGAAAAAGGCGCCGTCCGAAAAGAAACCGGGTAAGCCATTGAATCTGAATTTGAAGAATGTGGCTTTGAAAAACGCGACCGTTCGCCTGACGAAGAACCTCAAAGGCGGCGACAAACAGGTGACGGAATTGTCCGGTATCAACATCGCCGCCGACGGTTTGAAAAATGGCGCAACCGCCAAGCTGAGTCTCGACGCCATTGTAAAACTGGATCATCCCGCCGCCGCGCCGACCACAGGCCGCGATCAACTCGCCGCCAGTTTGAAATCGTCCTTCAATATCGCCTTGGACGCCAACCTGAACCCGACAACGGTTCAGGGCGACGCCAAGTTGGCGGTCAGTCAGGCGCTCGGCGCTTTCAAGGACCTGGCCGCCTTGACCGGCTCGCTCGATTGCGATCTGTCGCCGACGGAAATCAAGAAATGCGCCCTGACCTTTTCGCAGTCGGGAAAGAACCTCGGCTCGATTGCTGCCAGCGGACCGCTGGATCTGGCGAAACGGGAAGGCAAGATCAAGATCGAGGTTTCTTCGATTGACCGCCAAGTGTTGAACCTGGCCGGCACGGCGATGGGAATGGATTTCAACTCGACCGTGCTGAATTCCAGCAATCAGATTGAGCTGTCCAAGAATGGACAACTGATCGCGGTGAACGGCCAGCTCACCGGGAGTTCGTTCAGCGTGACGCAAAAAAAACAGACCACGCCGGCGGTCGATTTGTTAATCGCCTACAATCTGACCGTGGACCAGGCGAGCAAAACCGCCCTCGTGCAATCGTTCACGCTCGATGGCAAGCAACAACAGCGACCGTTGCTGCAAGGCGCGCTCTCCAAACCGATGAAACTGGACTGGGGCAACACCAACAACACCGTTGACGAATCTGCCTTCGATCTGACGCTGACCGATTTGAACCTCGCTGATTGGCGCGCGTTTGTCGGTGAGTTTGTGTCGGCGGGCAAAGTGAACGCCAAGGTGAATCTGCTTTCGCAGCAGGCCGGGAAGAAGTTAAAACTTGATGTCACGTCGCAAATCAACGGCCTCTCGGCGACGTTCGGCAGCAATAAGATCGATCAGGCGGACGTCACGGTGGCGGTACGCGGCACGGTGGACGATTTCAGCAAAGTGCAGCTTGCCGAATACAGTCTGCAACTGGCCCATCAGAAACAATCCACTCTCGCCGTCACTGGCAACGGAACTTACGACGCCAAGAGTCAAGACGCCGATCTACAAGCGAAGTTGGAAACCGCTCTGCCTCAACTCGTGTCCGTCGTGGTTCTACCGGATTTCAAGGCCACCGCCGGCACGGTGAAATTCACCGGACACATCACGCAAAAAAACCTGACGCCGACAGAGACAAAGAAGCCGAGCTTCGATCAGACGGTGGTTGGCAATTTGCAGTTGGAGAATTTCACCGGCAATTATGGGTCCTACAAGTTTGCGGAGTTCGCCACGGCTGCAGATGTGGACGTGGAAATGAAAGGTCAGCAACTGCAAATCCGCAAGACGGCCGGTTCCTTGCGCGAAGGCGCGAAACCCGGCGGCAGCTTTGACGTGTCCGGCAATTATAACCTCGACAAGAAGTCCGGCCAGTTTGCGCTCAAGCTCGTCGATTTGAATCAAGATGGGCTGCGGCCGTTCCTCGAATCCGCGCTCGGCGACAAGAAACTGGTTTCGGTTTCGATCAACGCCACTGCCTCGGCGAATTTTGACGATCAAGGCGATTCCGCCGTCAAAGCCGATTTGCAAATGACAAAACTTGTCGTCAGCGATCCGAATAACCAACTGCCCACCACACCGCTGGAAGCCAAACTCCAGGTCGATACCTCGCTGCGCAAACAAGTTTTGGATCTGCGTCAGTGTCAGGTAACGCTTTCGCCAACGTCTCGTGCGAAGAACGAACTGCAACTCAAAGGTCAGGTCGATATGTCCAAGACCAACGCGACCCAAGGCAGCGTGAAATTGCTGGCCGAATCACTGGACGTGACGTCTTACTACGATCTCTTTGCCGACAAATCCAAGGCCGCGGAAACCAAGCCGCCGAAAGCCTCTACCAAGACGGCCTCTAAACTTGGGCCAGCGGAAACAGGCGAAACCGAACCTGCCGCCATGAACCTGCCCTTCAAGAATTTCACTGCGGAGGTGAACATCGGGCGTTTTTATTTGCGCGAAGTGGATATCGCCAACTGGCAGACGACCGTGAAGCTCGACGGCGGCCGCGTGCTTTTGAAACCGTTTCAACTCACGCTCAACGGCGCGCCAGTGAACGCCAACGCAGATTTGAATCTCGGCGTCCCCGGCTATCAGTATGATGTGGCGTTGAATGCCGACAAGATTCCTTTGCCACCGTTTGTGAACTCTTTTCAGCCGGAGCGGAAAGGCCAGATCGGAGGCGTGTTGATTGCCAGCGCAAATGTGAAAGGCGCGGGAGTGACAGGAGCGAGTTTGCAAAAGAACCTGTCGGGGCAGTTCAATGTGCTTTCCACGAACTTGAATCTCTCCCTGATCAACGTAAAAAGTAAACTGATTAAATCCATCATTAACGTTGTCGTTTCCATTCCAAACATGATTAGCCATCCAGGTGAAGCATTGGGCAACGTGTTCGAACAAATCATCGGCACGAGTAAGAAGGAAAACGCCGGCTGGGTCGATCAACTCACTTCAGCGCCGATCAACGTCGTCGTCATGCGGGGCAGCGCCAGCAACGGACGGGTCGATGTGCAAGAAGCCGTCGTGCGCAGTGATGCATTCGAAGCCAAGGCGCATGGCGATATCACGTTGGCGCCGGTGCTGACCAATTCAACCTTGAAAATGCCCGTGTCGATTTCGCTCAATCGTGCCTTGGGAGACAAGATTGGCCTAGTGAACGCCAATGCGCCGACGAACCAGGTTTACTTTCCGATGCCGGACTTTCTCACGATGCAAGGCACGATCGGCAACCCAGATCCTCAACGCAATTACGCTGCCCTCGCCGGACTCGCAGCGAAAGCCGTTGGTGGCGCGTTAACCGGCAGCAAAGCCGGCGGAATCTTGAGCGGGGTTGGCGGACTATTGACCGGCGAGGGACTGACGAACACAAACAAAGCGTCCACCAACCAACCAAGCTTGCTCGACTCACTGGACATATTCAAGAAGCCAAAGAAAAAGAAGTAGTGCAAAGCTTCGATCCGGCCGACGGAGACAAAACCATTTAACGCAAAGGGCGCAAAGAACGCTGCAGCCTGGCGAGGACTTCGACCGTTGGAGTTCAAGCTTCAGCTTGTTCTGGAATCAAGATCGAGACATCAAGCAAGCTAAAGCTTGAACTCCAACTTTGGTCACTCCGCCTTTGCTTCTTTCCTCCGCCCTTGCTACATCATCCGCGATGCAAGCCGTGATCAACTATCTGAAAAAGAACCAGGCGCGGTTTATCCGCGAACTGTGCAACTACGTCCGCTTTCCCAGCGTCTCCGCCCAACCGCAACATCGCAAGGACTTGCAGGCTTGCGCCGAATGGCTCACCAAGCATTGCCGCCAGATTGGTCTGCAATCACGGCTCTGCCCGACGGACGGCAATCCCGTCATCGTCGCCAAAACGCCACAGCGCAAATCCGCCTCCTCACGTCGGCGGCTACACTTTTTGGTTTACGGTCATTACGATGTGCAGCCCGCGGAGCCGTTTGAGCTTTGGACTTCGCCGCCGTTTGAGCCGCGCATCAAAGGCCGTTCGCTTTTCGCCCGCGGCGCCAGCGACAACAAGGGGCAACACCTCGCCCATCTGAACGCCGTGGAAGCGTATTTGAAGACCGGCACTGAGTTGCCTTGCGATTTGACGTTCGTCGTCGAAGGCGAGGAAGAAGTCGGTAGCAAGAGTCTCTCGCGATTTCTTCGACTGCACCGTAAGGAACTGCGCTGTGACGCCGTGGTCATTTCCGACACCGGCATTCCCAGCCTGAAACATCCGGCGCTGACTTACGCGCTGCGCGGCATCGCGGCTTTCGAGATCACTTTGCATGGCCCTTCGCGCGATCTGCACTCCGGCATTTTCGGCGGTTCGGTGGACAACCCGGCCATGGCGTTGTGCCAGTTACTCGCCCGGCTCCGCGACCAGAATGGCCGCATCACAATTCCCGGATTTTACGATGACGTCGCGCCGCTCTCCCGATTCGAGCAGAAGGAACTGGCGCGATTGCCGTTCAACGACCGCGCCTATCAAAAGTTTCTTGGCGTGCCGCGGCTTTTTGGCGAGCGCGGGTTCACGCCGATGGAACGACGCACAGCGCGGCCCACTTTCGACATCAACGGTCTGACGAGCGGTTATCAAGGCGAAGGCAGCAAGACCATTGTACCGGCTTGGGCACGCGCTAAAGTGACGATCCGTCTGGTGCCGAACCAGAATCCCGTGCGCGTCATCAAACTGGTGCGCCAACAAATCACCAAACTGTGCCCGCCCACCGTGCGGATGGAAATCGAGGCAGGTCATGGTGCCGATCCGTACGTCGTCTCACCCAAGAGCGTCAAAGCGCAAGCGGCTCTGCGCGCTTTGGAACGCGCGTTTGGCCACAAACCGGTGTTGATGCGTGAAGGCGGCTCGATTCCCATCGTCAATGACTTCAAGAAAATCCTCGGCGCAGACACGCTGCTGCTCGGTCTGGCCTTGCCCGATGATAACGCCCATTCACCCAACGAAAAGTTCGATCTCGATTGTTTTTCCAAAGGCCAGTTGTTGAGCGCGCATTTGTGGCAGGAGTTGAGTGAGACTTGGAGAGCGAAAAATGAGGCGGCCAATTGAGCCCGCCAATTGAGGTTTGATTTCAGCCGGCCGCAAGGTTATTATTCGACCGTATGAGCTCTGTTGAACTCGCCATCAAGAAGGTGAAAACCCTGCCCGAGGCAAAGGCCAAAGCATTGCTGGATTGGCTTGCAGAAATCGAGCGCCCCAACCAGCCGACGTCCTTTGGCAAAGGAGTCATGGCTGCGCGAGGATTTGCGCGTAAATTTCACGTGCAACCACTGACCACAGACGAGTGGATGAGGATTCTTCGCGAAGGGGAACGCTAATGGCCTGGGTGGTGGATACCTGCCTGTTGATTGATTTGGCAATAGATGATCCAAAGTTTTGTTCCGGGTCGGCACACCTTTTGGAGGAAAAGCAAACTGACGGTTTGGTGGTTTGTCCGGTTTCCGTCGTGGAATTGGCGCCGGTGTTCGCCGGTCAATATGCTTCAGTCGGTGAATTTCTGGAGAAAGTAAACATTCCGTGGCCGGAAGCATGGACCTTGGCCGACACCCAGGCGGCGTTTGCAGCCTGGGCAAAACACGTGGCCGAAAAGCGACAAGGCAACGTGACCAAACGTCCAATCGCCGATGTGTTGATTGGCGCTTTCGCAACCCGTTTCCAAGGACTCTTGACCCGCAACAGTTCCGACTTTGCACAATTGTTCGCCTCCCTCCCCATCGTAACACCACCGGTCTGATGCAGGCGCGCAAAAACCTCAATTCGTTCGTTCCCACTACGTCAATTCCTTACGCACTCGCTCGACGGGCAAACCGACCACATTGCTGAACGAGCCGGAGATTTTTTCTACAAGCAGATCGCCATTTTCCTGAATGGCGTAAGCGCCGGCTTTGTCGAGCGGACTGATGCGCGACAGGTAATCACGGACTTGCTCGTCGCTCAGCGGATGAAACGTTACGTCCGTGCTTTCCGCAAAAACTTTTTGCCGATGGCTGCGCAGGTGAAGCAAACACACTCCCGTGATCACCTGGTGCGTCCGTCCTTGCAGTTGGGCCAACATCCGCTGCGCCTCGGCGAGGTCGGCGGGCTTGCCGAACAACTGCGTGCCCAGATAAACTACCGTGTCCGCGCCGAGAATGAGCGCGTCGGGGAATTTCTTGGCGACGGCGCGGGCCTTGCGATAGGCGTTGACCTGGGAGATTTCCGTCGCGGTCAGGTGCTCGTGCTGGAGTTCGGGAGCGTCGCTGGGAACGATGCTGAATTCCCAAGGCAACTGGCGAAGCAGTTCCGCGCGGCGCGGCGACGCCGAAGCCAGGATGAGCGGCGGCAGGTTCATCTCAGGCCGCCGCCGCCGTTTCAAGCGCAGTGCGAAACTGGCTCAGCTTTTCCGTGAACATTTCTTCAGACAAAACCGGTCTCGCCCCAGCGGTCGCGACGTCGGTTTCCAGTTCCACCCAGGACTTGCAGCCGCCGTAAGCCGGCGACATCGGCAACTCGACAGCTTGCGGCAGCCGAGACACGCGCACGGCCAGCGCGTGGATGTTCTTCTCCTTTCCCCAATCAAATCGTTGGGCAATGACTTCATCGCGCCAGATGTGTTGTCCGCGCAATCGTTCGGCGGCGGCCAGCGAACCGAGTCGTTGGACTACGACCACCTCGGCAAAAATGTCCAGGCGCAATTTGGATGGGTCGGGACAATTCACCGAAATCCGGTCGAATCGGACTTGCGCCGCGGGCAGCACTGATTCCCGTTGTTGATGGAACTGCGTTGGGAACAAAAGGAATTGTGAATGTTCCGGTCGGAATCCGCCACGCCTTTCGTTGATCCCGCCCTTGCGCAGAATGATGATCTGCTCACCGCAGCCCAGCGCATCGACGATGATAGCCCATTCTTTGAACGCGATGTGCATGGCGGGACTTTACGGTGAGGTAGAAGGAAAGTCGAGCGCTCCGCCGATGCGTGTCGCCGGCAACTGTCTCCGTGCTTGCCACAGGGCCACCTTTCCCGTAACGTCCGCACCCAGCAACCTATGAATAAAGCAATCCGCTTCAAACTGTTTCTCATGATGGTCCTGGAGTTTTTCATCTGGGGCGCATGGCTGCCGTTGATATTCGGTTACTTGCCGAGCTTGGGTTTTTCAGCCGGCGAACAGTCATGGATATTAAACGCCTTTCCCATCGCCGCGATCGTCGGGATGTTTTTCAGCAATCAGTTCGCCGACCGGAACTTTGCCGCGGAGAAGTTTCTTGCGGTGAGTCATCTGATCGCCGGGCTGGCGATCCTCTCGCTGGCCTGGGTGCATTCGTTCTGGCCTTTTTTCCTGCTCATGCTGGTTCACTGCCTGCTCTATGTGCCGACGATTTCGATCACGAACTCAATTGCCTTCGCCCAGATGAAAGACGCACAGAAGGAATTTGGCGTCGTGCGCATGGGCGGAACGATTGGATGGATTCTGGCCGCCTGGCCGTTCACTTTCATTCTGGTGGACTGGGACAAAGTGAAGGCGGCGAATCCGCAAGGCGTCATCAACTGGCTGGGCACCGTGTTGGGCTCTGGTCTCACGGGCGAAGCATTACAGCACGCCACCACATGGACGTTTGTCGTCGCCGGAGTGGCGTCACTCGCGCTCGCCGCTTTCAGCTTGACGCTGCCACACACACCGCCGAAGTCGGCGGAGGTTGGCGTTCCCAAACTGGCCTGGCTCGAAGCGATGAAACTCCTCGGCCTGCCGTTCATTTTGGTGCTGTGGGCCGTGACCTTCATTGATGCAACGGTGCATAATTTATTTTTTAACTGGACGGGTCGTTTCCTTGGCAGCGCCGTTGAAGCAGGTGGTGTGGGTATTCCCGGCAACTGGATCATGCCGGTGATGAGCATCGGTCAGATAGCGGAAATCCTGACAATGCTCATCCTGGGTGCGACGCTCAAAGCGCTGGGCTGGCGGACAACGATGATCCTCGGCATTCTCGGACATGCAGCGCGCTTTGCTGTGTTTGCATTTCTGCCGCAACACAAGGAAATCATCATCCTCGTCAACGTGCTGCACGGCATTTGTTACGCCTTCTTCTTCGCCACCGTTTACATTTTCGTGGATGAGTTTTTCCCGAAAGACGCGCGCGCTAGCGCCCAAGGCTTGTTCAACTTCATGATTCTCGGCTTGGGACCGCTGGTGGCCAACATGCTCGGACCGGTGCTGATCGGTACGACGTTCAACCACAATGGTGTGGTGGATTTCAAGAGCCTGTTCCTGCTGCCTTGCGGTGCGGCAGTGGTGGCGGCGATTGCACTGGCGTTGTTCTTCCGACCTCCCGCCAAAAAGCTACCAGAGATGACCGGCCAGCCGGCCACCGCACATTGAACATTTAACCCCTGATACCTATGCAAGAACAAACCGACCGTCGCACGTTCCTCAAACAAGCGACTATCGCAGCAGCGGGTGTTGGGCTAACGTCCAGCATGACTTCTGCGTTGGCGGCAGACACCAAGAAACCATTGTTCAAGATTTCGCTCGCGGAGTGGTCGTATAACCGCGCCATCTTCGGCAAGAAGATGGACCATCTCGATTTTCCCAAGGTCGCCAAACAGGACCACGGCATCGAGGCCATCGAACTGGTCAACCAGTTTTTCATGAAGAAGGCCAAGGACGAAAAGTACCTGGCTGAATTCAAAAAGCGTGCCGACGACCTCGGTGTCAAAATCCTGCTCATCATGTGCGATGATGAAGGGCAACTTGGCGACCCTGACGAGAAGAAGCGCCTGAAAGCCGTCGAGAATCATTACAAATGGGTCGAAGCCGCGAAGTTTTTTGGTTGCCACTCCATCCGCGTCAACGCCTATTCCTCGGGCACTCCCGACGAGCAGCGCGAGCGTGTGGTTGATGGACTGCATCGACTCGCCGAATTTGGCGGCCAGCATGGACTGAACGTCCTCGTCGAAAATCACGGCGGCATTACTTCGCACGGCGACTGGCTTGCCTCGGTGATGCGAAAAGTGAACCTGCCGAACTGCGGCACGCTGCCCGATTTCGGCAACTTCCAGGATTACGACCGCTACAAGGCCGTGGCGGAGATGATGCCGTTCGCCAAAGCCGTCAGCGCCAAATCGCACGACTTCGACGCGCAAGGCAACTGCATGGAAACCGATTACCGCCGGATGTTGAAGATCGTCTTGGACGCGGGCTATCACGGACATCTCGGCATCGAATACGAAGGCAACAAGCTCAGCGAGCCGGACGGTGTGCGCGCGACTAAACGGCTGCTTGAAAAGGTCCGCGCAGAGTTCTCAAAAGGTTGAACTGAACTGGCAAAACTGCGTCAGTTTATTTTTGTCATGCCCTCATCGGGCGGCAGCTCTTGAAGCAAGACCACCACACTTTTTGATTGGCCCGCCAAAACCAGTTCCGGCGCGATCTCGCCGAGCGGTTGCAGGACGAAACGGCGTTGGTGCGCGCGCGGATGCGGCAGCGTCAATTCCTCCGTCGAGCGTGTCTGCGTTCCAAAGGCGATCAAGTCCAAATCGAGCGGCCGCGGTTCATTGAGAATTTTTTTTGCGTGGCGCCCGAATTTCTTTTCAATCGCCTGCAACTTTGCAAGGAGTGATTCGGGCGTTTCGCCTTGAGGCGGCACCAGACCAACGACCGCGTTCACAAACTTGGGCGAACCGGGAGGGCAATCAACCGGCGCAGTTTGCCAAAGCGACGATTTGAGCAGCGGCTGGCTGGACAATTCCTGAAGTCGCTTCATGGCCTGTAGAATCCTTTGGCGGGAATCGCCAAGGTTTGAACCAAGGGCAACGAAAACGTGCTCCCCGACTTCTGGCTTCCGACTTCTGGCTTCTGATTTCACTTCAAGCCCAACACATCCTGCATGTCGTAGAGGCCGGGTTTCTGTTTGACGACCCACTGGGCGGCGCGCAGCGCGCCGTTGGCAAACGTCTCGCGGCTTGCGGCCTTGTGCGTGAGTTCCAGTCGCTCGCCGTTCGTCGCAAAGATGACGGTGTGATCGCCCACCACATCGCCGCCGCGCAGCGAGTGCATCCCGATTTCAGTGGCTGTGCGCTCACCGACCATCCCGACGCGTCCGTGACGGATTACCTTGCCAAGTTGTTGCTTGCGAACGTCGGCCAGGATTTCCGCCAGTGTCGTCGCCGTTCCGCTTGGAGCGTCTTTCTTCAGACGATGATGCATCTCCACAACTTCCAGATCAAAGCCTTCGCCGAGGATTTCAGCGGTTTTGCGCGTCAGCCAGAACAGCGTATTGACGCCGGTGGAATAATTTGACGCCAACACCATCGGAATCTGCGATTTGAAATGTGCGATCTGCGATTTGTCCGCGTCCGAATGGCCGGTGGTGCCGATGACCATCGCCTTCTTGTGCTGGGCGCAGAGCGCAACAATGCCCGCCGTGGCGTCGTGTGAACTGAAATCAATGACGACGTCACCCTTCGCGATCACAGTTTGCAGATCGTCGCCGACATCAATCTGCCCGACGACCTGCAACTCTGGATGATGTGCGGCGCAGGCGAGGAGCATCCTGCCCATGCGCCCTTTCGCGCCTGTGATGATGATTTTGGTCATGTTGGGGTTTTGTTGGAGTTCAGGCTTTAGCCTGCTCGAAACAAGCTAAAGCTGGAATTCCAACCTTAATTCAAAACGCCACACCGCTTCAACGTTGTTCTGAGCACCGCGCGATTCTTCCGATTCATCGGCACTAGTGGCAGCCGATATTCTTCCTCGATTTGTCCCATCATGGCCAGTGCTGCTTTCACGGGGATCGGATTGGTTTCGACAAACAAGTCTTTGAACAGTGGATAATATTTTTCGTGAATTTTCAACGCGGTCGAGAGTTGGCCACGGGCAAACGCGTTGACCATTTGGGCGACTTGCTTGGGAACGACGTTCGACGCCACGCTGATGACGCCTTGCGCGCCCACAGCCATGAACGGCAGCGTCAGGGAATCATCGCCGCTGAGAATTTCAAAGCGCGGCCCAAGCGCGGCGCGAAGCTGGCTGACACGGTCGGGATTGCCACCGGCCTCTTTGATGCCAACGATGTTCTTGCATTCCCCAGCGAGACGCTTGACCGTCTCGACGCCGATCTCTATACCGCAACGGCTCGGAACGCTATAAAGCACAATGGGCAGTTTCGTCTTCCGCGCAACAGCGCGAAAGTGCTGGAACAATCCCTCCTGTGTGGGCTTGTTGTAATAGGGCGCGACCTGCAACGAGCCGTCCGCACCGACTTTCTCCGCGCGCTCAGTCAGGTAGATTGCTTCGCTGGTGGAATTACCGCCCGTGCCCGCGAGCACTTTGATTTTGCCGCCGGCGAATTTCACGGACAAGGCGATGATCTGGATGTGCTCCTCGTAATCGACCGTGGGCGATTCGCCCGTCGTACCAACCGGAACGATGCCATCGACACCCGCTTTGACCTGGATCTTGATGAGACGTTCCAGCGCGGCTTTGTCGATCTGCCCGTTTCTAAACGGCGTAACGATGGCGGTGTAAGTTCCAGTGAACATAATTCAAATGCGACGGATAAACTCAGTCAAAGAAGCGCGTTTGGCGAGCCTGATTTTAATCCGGCGGGAAAACCACTGACTTCGCGGGCGGATCTCTCCGCAAATGAAAAACCCTCCAGCCTTTTCGGACCAGAGGGTTGAACAGCACTGAACCAACTTGGAACCAAAGTTACTTCGGCATTGATTTCTTCATGTCGTCCATGGCTTTCTTGGCGCCATCCGCAGCCTGGTTGGCAGTATTGGCCATGGCAGTTTTCAATTGTTCCAGAACATCACTGACGGCTTGCTTCTGTTCAGGCGTCAGTTTTCCGTCCGCGGCCACACCTTGGAGCGACGCCATCGCCCCTCCAAAATCCGAAGATTTGATGGCAGAAACAGCCGAATCCACCTTGCTCTTGGTGGCCGGTTCAGCCGATTGAAAACTGCTTTCCAGTTTGCCGGTGTCCACACTGCTCTTCTTCGCGCATCCGCCGAACAATAAAGCGGCGGCCATAACCGTCGTCAGAATCCACGCGTATCGTTTCATATAATTAATGAGTTGAAGGTTGCCTGATTGGTTTTGGTTGTGGGGCGATGGTAGAAATGCATCCATCCGGCGTCAACAGGATTTTCGGACACCTGTTTCACTTTTTCTCCGGCTTGAGGTGCCTGGCAAAGAAAGCGAGCATCGCCTCGTCCGCCCGTTCGGCATCCGCGCCTTTGAAACCGTGGCCCGCGCCCTGGAGCGTGAGCAACTCTGCCTCGACATCGCAGGCTTTCAGGCGGTCCACAATCCAAGTGGCCTGTTCGTAAGCGACGTATTTGTCATCGGTGCCGTGGATGCACAACGTCGGCGCGGCGTCCGGGGTCACCCAATAGAGCGGACTGCCAGTGATGTGTTTATGGCGTTCCTGTTCCAAGTTGCCGCCGAAAAACAACGGCAACACTTCCGCCGCGTCCACACTCTTGCCATAGGATTTGGTGAAATCGCTCGGCCCGTAGAAATTGACGACGCAGGCGACGCTGCTCGATTGCTCCGCGTTTCCGCCATCGCCCTCGAATTGCTTGACACCCGCCGTCACGCCAAGGAATTGCGCGAGATGCCCACCGGCTGAACCGCCGGTAACGCCGATGTGGTCGGGGTCGAGGTTGTATTTCTTCGCGTTCGCCCGCAACCAGCGGACGGCGGCCTTCACGTCATGCACCGCCGCGGGGAATTGATACTTGGGCGACAAGCGATAACTGGCTGTGGCCGCAACGTAACCCTTTTGGGCCAGCGTCAGGCAAAGTTTGTTGTAGCCGTCGCGATGGCCCGCGCGGAATCCGCCGCCGTGAATGCACAGAATTGCCGGTAGCGGGCCGGTGGCGTTCTTCGGTCGCGCCAGATTCAATTGCAGATGTTGGTTGTCAGGATTGGAATACTCGATGGCTTGTTCGAATACCACGTCGTTGGGCACGACCAAATCCGCCGCATGAATATTCGTGCCAGCGGCAAAAGTTAAAAAGCTGAACCACATCGCAAGGAGATTTTTCATGCAGGTAAAAGTGAAGTAAAATGGCGGCAAAGCCAACGAGGAAATTATCGACGAGTCAACCACGGCGCGGTTTTAGTTGCGGATGAGGCCGCGATAATTAAACTCCAAAGTGGATGAGTAAAGAAGCGGATGACAATCACAAATCAACGGTTCAGTTCATCATTGCATTGGCGGTGGTTTTGGGCGGGGTCGCGGTCGGCTCGATCGTCGTGATGCGGCACGAGCAACCGCCCGTCTATCCCGTCAGACCCGCCGGCACGTCGCCGTCACAGGCCCATCCTGCCGACACCAATGACATGGTCTGGATTCCGGGCGGCACGTTTTGGATGGGTTCGGATGAAGGGCAAACGGACGAGCGGCCCCTACATGAAGTCACGGTGAATGGTTTCTGGATGGACAAGACCGAAGTCACGAACGAGCAGTTTGAAAAGTTCGTCCGCGCAACGGGTTACGTTACCGTCGCCGAGCGCAAGCCCGATCCAAAAGATTTCCCCGGTGTGCCGTCCGAAAATCTTGTCCCCGGTTCAATCGTGTTCACGCCGCCGCCCGGCGAGGTGGCGTTGGATAATCATTTCGCCTGGTGGAGTTATGTGCCGGGCGCAAACTGGCGTCATCCTGAAGGACCGGATTCCACCATCCAAGGTCGCGAAAAATTTCCTGTGGTGCACGTTTCCTGGGACGACGCGATGGCTTATGCAAAATGGGCGGGCAACCGGTTGCCGACGGAGGCCGAGTGGGAATTTGCCGCGCGCGGTGGACTGGCCCGGCAACCTTACGTCTGGGGCAAAGAGCAGGTGCCCGGCGGCAAATGGCAGGCGAACATCTGGCAGGGACGCTTTCCCAACGAGAACACGTTGGCTGATGGTTTCAAAGGCGCAGCACCGGTCGCGTCGTTCCCGCCGAATGGCTACGGGCTTTACGACGTGGCGGGAAATGTCTGGGAATGGTGCGCCGATTGGTATCTGCCCGATTACTATGCGCACAGCCCGAAGGAAAATCCGCCCGGGCCAGACACGAGTTTCGATCCCAACGAGCCGGGAGTGATGAAGCGTGTCCAACGCGGCGGCTCTTACTTGTGCAGCGACTTGTATTGCATCGGTTATCGTCCCAGCGCGCGGATGAAAAGCACGCCGGACACCGGGTTGTCGCACACCGGCTTTCGGTGTGTGCGCTCGAAATGACGAGGCGTGATGCAAGACAACGAATCGTGGAGTTTCAGCAGTTACCGGTTTTACGATTTCTTCTCCGCCTTCTTCTCCTCGGCAGGTTTGAGCGGCCACTGCGCTGATTCCGTCCGCGCGGTTTTCAGGTACGCTTCAATCTTCGCCACAATTTCCGGATGCTGGCTCGCGACATTCGTCTGTTCGCCCAAATCAGTTTTCAAGTTGTAAAGTTCCAACGGCACACCCGGACTCAACCGCACGGCTTTCCAATCGCCCATCCGCACGGCCTGCTTCGAGCCGCGCTCGTGGAACTCCCAGTAAAAGAACTCGTGCCGCTTCGTTTGTTCCTGACCGAGCAACGTCGGCAGAATGGAAATGCCGTCGATGTTCGGCGGCGGCTTGACACTCGCGATCTCCGCCGCCGTCGGCAGGAAATCCCAGAACGCCCACGGGAAATCACTGACGACGCCCTCCTTGATCTTGCCCGGCCAGCGAACAATCGTCGGCACGCGGATGCCGCCTTCGTAAAGATCGCGTTTGATGCCGCGCAAAGGCCCGCGGCTCTCGAAGAAATCGGGATCGTTGCCGCCTTCCTTGTGCGGGCCGTTGTCGCTGGAGAAAAAAACAATCGTGTTGTCGTCGATCTGCAGGTCTTTGAGTTTGGACAGGAGGATGCCGACGTCGCGGTCGAGACGGGTGATCATCGTGGCCTTGTTTTTTTCCGGTTGCGGCCACGGCTCATTGGCGTAAGGCGAATCGCCCGGCGCTTCCATGCCGTTGCCGGTGGCGCGGGTCAATTCGTTGTTCGCGTGCGGGATCGTGTAGGCGAGATAAAGAAAGAACGGTTTGTCCTTGTTGATGTTCAAAAAGTTCAGCGCGGTGAACGTGAAATAGTCATGGGAATATTCGCCCTTCTGGCCGTTCTGATTCTTGTCCAGCAACACGCGACGTTCGTTCCCTTGCGGGTCGCTGCGCCAGAGAAATTCGGGATAGTAATTGTGAGCGTGATGCTGATCGAGATAGCCAAACCATTCGTCGAAACCCTTCTTGCCGGGAACACCCGATGAACCTTCCAGGCCGAGTCCCCACTTGCCAATGACGCCGGTGCGATAGCCGGCCTGTTTCAGAATTTCACCGACCGTCACATCTTCCGGTCGCAAAGCGAGCGATGAATTGCCGCGAATCCAGCCGTGGCCCGAATGCAGACCGGTCATGAGCGCGCACCGCGACGGCGCGCAAACCGTGCTGCCGGCATAAACGCTGGTGAAGCGCATTCCTTCATCAGCCATGCGATCAAGGCTGGGCGTTTTGATTTTCTTTTGCCCGAAACAACCGACATCGCCATAGCCGAGGTCATCCGCCAGAATGAAAATGATGTTGGGTTTGTGCTGGGGTCTGGGGCGCGTGACTTTGGGTGCCTGAGCAGCGACAGACAACGCGAGCAGGCTCGTGGCTAGGAGCGCAATCACCGCGTGCCAGAAGCCCGATGAAATTCTCTTGGTCATAATGCTGCCGGCATTTTTCAAGAAACGAGGCGCTTCGTCCAATCAAATGAACGCAAAAACCCGCTGATTGGTTGAGTCCGCCAAGTGCGTGGCCTGAAACTCCCTCCCTGATGTAGCAGCCGAGGTGACGAGGCTCTGATCAAGAATCCGGATCCCGAAATTCGAAGCTAATTGGAGCCTCATCACTTCGGCTGCAACGTTTTGCTGATCTGCCAGCGACTCATCCAGTCAGCCCCGTTTGCCCTTGGAAACCCGGCTGCGGATTTTCCCTACGCTGGTTTTCGGCAAGTCGGGCGAAATGAGTTGATGGACCTCGATTCCGTAGGTTTTCGCCAGCCGCTCCAGGGTGGACAGCCGCAAATCCTTTTTTCGACCGGCTTCAATGGCCTGGTAGTACTTGTAGGAAATCCCGCTCAACTCGGAGAACGCTTCCTGGGTCAGGTTATGGTGCGCTCTGAGGTCTTTTAACCGGGTCAAGAGCCGTGTGATTGCGGTAGCTGCCACGCGTGCAGCATCGTATTTTGAGCTTGACTAAAACACCCATCCAACGGTAGCGTTGCTGAATCTTACCAATCTGGGCACCAGTTGCACGGGGCCACCCTCAAGGGCAAGAAATTCAGTCCGTGAAGCTTAACTGCTCAATCAAATGAAAATAAAATATCCCTCTATTTTGACAGCGTGCCTAGCTGTGGCCGGTGGTGCTACGGCTCAATCGCTCACCGACGACTTTAATGGTGCGTCAATCAATCCTGCTCTATGGAGCACGTTTGTTACTTCGTTTGGCAATTCCTCGATTTCTGAATCTTCAGGCAACGTGCGTTTTGTGAACGGTTCATGGCTCACAACCGTCGCTCAATTCCCGAACGCATCAGTATCAGGCCGCTTTCGCATTTCGGGGTGGGAATACGACAGATTCAAAGTCTTGGTCAGAAGTGATGGAACAAGAGTGGACACTAATTCGCAGGTACGTATCGGCGGAATTGGGATTCAATTTACGTCTGGCTCGAACCCAGATTACGGCGCATCTCAAACCCTCCAACTCTGGAATTTTCAGACCGGAACTTTCTTGGCGGCAGCCGCCCCAACCATCGACATGAACACCTACTACGATTTTTTGATTACGGACTCCGGGAGCATGATCTCGGTATTTTTGAGTAATTCGCCAATTGCAATTCTGAGCTTTTCGAGCACTACAACCTACGGAAACTACATTGAATTTGGTAACAGAGAACAAGCGGCAGGTTCAGGGCCACCACCTTATTATCTGGACTTGGGCGGCGCAATTCTTTTTCTGTAAATTTGTTGAGCATCAAACTGAGGGCTAGGTTTGGCATTCCATGTTGAGGTAAACTTTTCCGGTTTCCCAGACTTCACTGGTTTCCTGGAGCAGGGCCGAGACGAGTCGGAGCAAC
>JACQFP010000032.1 GCA_016200005.1 Verrucomicrobiota bacterium
GCCGTCAAACGGCGGCCCAAACCCTACCCGTTGCTCAACCAACCCCGACGGCGGTTCGTGGAAATCTCCCACCGCAGCCGTTACTGGAAGGGACGCCCGCGCAATGATCGAGGGCTTAACTAAGGGCCATTCGGGACTGACACCTTTTCCTTTTCACCTTTTAGTCTTTCAAAAGGAGCCGCGACCTTTGATGCGATTGGTTCCGAGTCAATCTCAGCCTTCCAGCGGCGCTCAGTGAGGGTTTCGAGAGCGCGTGTTGCTAACGTCCGCAGCCGACAAACAACGGCCTAAGGTGACGTTCGTAAAGGTTCTCGGTCACGTTTCGGGCGATGGTCGGCTCGCATTCCTTCAACAGCTTCAAGTAATGGTCGCCCATTTTCGCCGCGATCTTGTAGCCCACGTGCAGCAATTGACGGAGATGCGGATTGAATGACGGAGATTTCGGATCGTGGCGCAGTGCGTTGGCAAATTGTTCCGAGTTCCAATCCCGCACAGTTTCCTTAGATGGCAGTTTCGTTAGATCGATTTCAATCACAGCCGCATACGGGGCACAGAGTTCCTCCACGTGAGCAAGGGCTTCGGCGTAAATCTCCTTCGCCTGCGCCAGACCATCACCGCCGGCTTCGGCCAGACCGATCACTTCTTCCAACCAAGTCGTGCCGGCGGTCTTGAGGTGCAAACCCACGTCGAAACGAGCCAACGCTTTCCGAATCGGTGCGTAAATCGAAAATTTATCACTGCCCGAATGGACGCTCAACTTAAGGTTGACTGGCAATCGGTAATTCTCAACGGCGAATGCAATGACGGCCAGGTCGGCGTTGAATTCCTTTTCGAACTGCGCCAGGTCGCCGACATAATCCACACCCTTGTTGAATCGCCCGGTGAATTTCGGCGCGATGGTCTGGATGGCAATCCGCTCGTCAGCAATGGCGGCGAGAATTCCCAATAACTCCGGCGGCGTCTGCGGACTGTCGGTCTCATCCATGGACACTTCCGCGATGAAATTCGGCCCTTTGGCTTTTTCGATGTGGCGGTAGATACGACCCGCCTCTTGAACGGCGAAGAGGTATTTGCCGGCGATGCGTTCGATGTCGGCGCGCGAAATCTCCATCGGTTCGCTGAGGTTCGGGATAGCAATTTGCCCGACCAGATCGACATGGCGACTGACAAATAACTTCAGCGCGGACGCTTCAACCGGACGGCCAATGTAGTCGGCCACGTCAATCGTGAAAAAGTCCGAGTGCGGGATGAACCGATCCACCGTTTCGAGTCGAATGTGGTCGGCGTCCACGTGATAAGACTTGTTCCAGTTTAGTTCGCGCACCGCGGCGTCCGCCGCCACACGTACACTTGACGGTTCTGAACCGACGATCAGGTGCTCGCGGTTCGACTTGTTCCAGACTGGAATGACGTCGACGCCGTGATCCGCTATTCCGAGGCACGCGCGCAATTGTGCCTTGGCCTGATGCGCGAATCGGTCGCCGACGCCTAGTGAGTATTTTCCCAGGGTGAGCATTGTAGTTGTCCAAATTGTCTGTGTTGCGTTGACAATAAGAACGGTCCGAATGTGTGACCAGAACTTTTAGGGCATTTGTGGTTTGTCTTCATTTGACCGAAATGCTCTCCGGCTGGTAAGCATGTTGAACGAATGCACTCGGCCATCACGATCTCGCTCGTCCCGGAAGCTCGCGGCGGGCCGTTCGCTTTCTCGGATGACCTGTCCGCCGCGTGCGCAAAGGCTGCGTCGCTCGGATTTGACGCGGTGGAAATCTTTCCACGTTCGGCTTCAGAACTGGATGTCCTGCAACTGAAGCATTTGCTCGGGCAGCATGACCTCAAACTTGCCGCCATGGGCACGGGTGCCGGCTGGCTGGTCCAGAAGTTGCGCCTTACCGATCCCGACGCAGCGACACGGCAACGCGCTCGGGAATTCATCGGCACCATCATTGATCTGGCCGGCAGCTTTGGGTCGCCTGCCATCGTGGGATCGATGCAAGGCTGCTGGGAAGGGAACGTTTCGCGCGACCAGGCCCTTGGCTGGTTAGCCGAAGCGCTTGAAGAACTTGCGCCCCAAGCTCAACGTCATGGCGTGCCATTGCTGTTTGAACCGCTCAACCGTTACGAAACCAATGTGCTCAACAAGGTCGAAGATTCGCTGGAGTTTCTGGAAAAACTCCGCACGCAAAACGTCATGCTGCTCTGCGACTTGTTCCACATGAACATTGAAGAAGCCAACGTCGCCGACGCGCTCAGGCGTGCAGGGCCGCGACTCGGCCACGTCCATTTCGCCGACAGCAACCGCCACGCGGTTGGCTTCGGTCACACCGACGTTGCAGCGGTGGCTCAGGCTTTGCATGACATCCAGTACACAGGCTACCTCTCGGCGGAAATTCTGCCACTGCCGGACAGCGACACCGCAGCGAGACAGACAATCGCCAGCTTTCAAAAATGGTTTCCTAAATCCTGATATGCTAAAACATCAACTCATCCACCCAAAAATAAACGAAGTGCTGGGTCGCGCCGGCCATCACTCGAAAATTCTGATTGCCGACGGCAACTATCCCGCATCCACCAAACGCGGGCCGAAAGCAGAATTGGTTTGCCTGAACCTCTCGCCCGGCACCGTAACGGTGGCTCAGGTTTTGCGGGCCGTGTTGAGTGCGATTCCCGTGGACCACGTCAACACGATGGGCATTCCGCCCGATGATCCGTACGCAAAGAAGGGCGAGCCGCCAGTATGGACTGAGTTTCGAACCATTCTTATCCAATATGGGATGAAGTTAGACGTTCTCCAGCCGATTCCGAAATGGGATTTCTACGCGGCGGTCGAGTCGCCCGATCATGCGCTGACGATTCAAACAGGAGACGAAGCTCTGTGGGCGAATGTGCTGTTAACGATCGGTTGTCGAACGGAGTGACATCGGATGCGAACGCGCTTATTTGGCAAGACTGGTCTCCCGCTTCCGATCCTCGGCTTTGGCGCGAGTTCGATTGGTCAGGAGTTTCGCAGGGTTGATCTTGATGATGCGCTCCGCAGTGTTCGTGTCGCGCTCGATTGCGGACTCAACTTCATTGATACCTCACCGTTCTATGGCCGGGGAATGAGTGAAGTGCTGCTGGGCATCGCGCTGCGCGGCGTTCCGCGGGACCGCTACACACTCTGCACCAAGCTGGGGCGTTACGATCTTACGCACTTTGACTTTTCAGCCAGGCGCGTCGCCGAAAGCGTGGATGTGTCCCTGCACCGCCTTGGCACCGATCATCTCGACATTGTGCTCTGTCATGACATTGAGTTTGTGGAAATGCAGCAGATTGTTGATGAGACGATTCCTGCGCTGCGCAAGGCGCAGCAACAGGGTAAGGTGCGTTTCGTCGGCTTCAGCGGTTATCCGCAAAAGATTTTCCGCTGCATTTGCGACCAGACGAACGTGGATTGCGTGCTGAGTTACAATCAATACACGCTTCAAAACACACGCTTCGCCGACGAGACGATTCCCTATCTCAAGGCCAAAGACATCGGCACCCTGAACGCCGGCCCGTTCAGCGCGCGACTCCTGACCAATGCGCCGCTGCCATTCTGGTTGAAAGAACCTGAAAACGTGAAAGCCGCCGCCCGCAAGGCCGCCGAACATTGCGCGAAGAAGGGAGTCGATATCGCCAAACTCGCACTCCAATTCTCGATTGCCAACCCCGACATTACGACGACGATTGCCGGCAGCGCGAACCCAGAGAACATCAAGAAATGGGCAAAGTGGATTGAAGAGCCGATTGATCAACAATTGCTCGCCGAAGTGGTTGAAATTTTCAAACCCTTAAGAAACCTTGGGCACAAGGAAGGTTTGGAGAAGAACAACTGAGCGTGCACTGGAAGGCTGACCGCTTGACAAGATGAATTACTCGCTTTCAAACGATGGCTTTGAAATTGTGGAGAACGTTCTCACGTCTGTGCAACTCGAATCATTGCGGGACGCGATGGCCAGACTGCCCCAGCGATATCGCGGCGGCGCGAGAAACCTCCTGAGCGAATCGCCTGTCGTGGCAGAGTTGGTAGTAACTGGATCAATCAAGGCGCTTGCTGACTCTGCGCTAGGCTCAGCCGCATTTCCTGTGCGCGGTTTGTTCTTCGACAAGACGCCAGACTCAAACTGGAGAGTTCCCTGGCACCAAGACACGACCATCGCGGTTGCCGAACGCATCGAGACACCCGGTTTCTCCGGTTGGTCAATCAAGGACGGCGTCCATCATGTGCATCCGCCAGCGCGAATTCTAGAGCGGATGGTCGCACTCAGAGTTCAGATTGACGACTGCGACCCCGACAGTGGCCCGTTGCGGGTCCTCCCCGGCTCGCATCGTCATGGCAAACTGGAGTCGGACGAAATCGAGCGCTGGAAGCAGATGGTGGCTGAAGTTGGTTGCCACGTGAATTCTGGCGGCGTTCTCTTAATGCGGCCGCTGCTGCTGCATGCATCATCTCTCGCTCGATCGCCCTCACATCGCCGAGTGATACACATTGAATATGCTTGCGAAGCATTAACGGAAGGACTTCGTTGGCACGTGCAAAGCACCCAACTAACTTTTGCCTCCTGATCTCACAATCCTGCTTCAACATGAAAGCCATCCAGCTTGAGCAGCCTCAATTGTTTCGCCGGATCAATATTGCTGAGCCGTCTGCGCCCGGCGCGGGCGAAGCACTGGCGCGTGTCCATCGCATCGGAATCTGCGGCACGGATTACGGTGGTTACCTCGGCAAGATGCCGTTCTTTTCCTACCCGCGCATTCCCGGTCACGAACTCGGCGTCGAGGTGCTCGACCTTGGCGCGGGTGTGACGAATGTGAAGGTGGGCGACCGTTGCTCGGTGGAACCGTACATGAACTGCCAGCAGTGTTATTCCTGTCGGCAAGGTCATGGCAACTGCTGCGAAAACCTCAAAGTCCTTGGTGTGATGATGGATGGGGGCATGACCGAGCGCATGGTTCTCCCGGCGCGCAAATTGCATCCGGCGAACAAACTCACTTCCGAACAGTGCGCACTGGTTGAAACGCTTGCCATTGGCTGCCACGCTGTCAATAGGGCAAATCCGCAAGCGGGCGATAATATTCTCGTCATTGGCGCCGGACCAATCGGCCTTTCAGTAATCGAGTTCGCCAAGCTCAGTGGCGCGAAAACCATCGTCATGGACATGAATGATCGGCGCCTCGCCTTTGTCCGCGAACGCATGGGCGTGCCCGACACCGTTCTCACCAAGGGTGACGGTGACGAGTTGAAACAGCTTGGCGACCTGACCAACAGCCAGCTTGCCGACGTGGTGGTCGATGCGACCGGCAGCCACACGTCAATGGGACACGCTTTGAATTACTGCGCGTTTGGAGGACGGCTGGTCTATGTGGGCATCACGCAACTGGAAGTTACGTTTCCTCACGCGCCGGTGATGCATCGTCGCGAGCTGACGTTACTTGCCAGCCGCAACGCCCTTGCGCCCGATTTCACGCGCATCATCAAGCTGATCGAGGATGGGCGAATCGACACGCGTCCATGGATTACACACCGCGCCGCTTTCGACCGCATGATTGATGAATTCCCGAACTGGCTGAAGCCGGAGACGGGTGTGATCAAGGCGATGGTCGCCGTGGACTGAAACTGTCCAGAAAATGAAGATCGATGCACACCAACATTTCTGGCACTACGACGCACAACAATATCCTTGGATTCCAAAAAGGTCACCGCTTCATCACGACTGGCTACCCGATGACCTCGCGCCATTGCTGGCGAAGGCCGGCCTCGATGGTTGCATCGCCGTGCAGGCGCGGCAGAGGATCGAGGAATCTCGCTGGCTGCTCACTCTTGCCGACAGATCGCCCATCATCAAAGGCGTCGTCGGCTGGGTCGATTTGCAATCCGATACCGTTGAGCGGGAACTCGCGGAACTTTGCCGAAACCCCAGGTTCGTGGGCGTGCGCCACGTCGTACAGGACGAGCCGGACGCGGATTTCATGTTGCGTCCGAATTTCCTCCTGGGCATCGCCAAGCTCAAAGCGTTCAACCTCAGCTACGACATCCTCATCTTTCCCAGCCAACTTCCCGCCGCGATTGAACTGGTGAAGCGCTTCCCCGAACAGCCGTTCGTGCTCGATCACATTGCCAAGCCGCTCATCAAAACCGGCACGCTGTCGCCTTGGCAGGAGCAGATTCGTGAACTGGCGAAAGCCCCGAACGTGATGTGCAAAGTTTCCGGCATGGTCACCGAAGCGGACCATGGGAAGTGGCGGCTGGACGATTTCAAACCCTATCTCGACGTGGTGTTTTCGGTGTTCGGCGAAGATCGGTTGATGTTCGGTTCAGACTGGCCGGTCTGTCTGCTGTCGGGCAGTTACGAGCGGGTGTTCGATCTTGTGGCGGATTACACGCGACAGTTGACCGCCGCGGCACGCAACAAGTTTTTTGGCGGGAACGCGGTGAGCTTTTATCGAATCCAGGACGCTGGGAGCAACGCTGCCTTGTCCTGATCGCGGGCCGGCCAGCAGAATTTCCACGTTGGTTGTCTAAACTTTTTCCCACGTGAAAGAGCGGATGCTGTGTCGCCGATTTCCCAATCGGCAACGCACTGAAACTTTGGCGCCCCTTGAGCCTTTCAAGATCTGCGGATTTGGAAATCCGCGACACAGCCGACTTGGAAGTCGGCGCTACGGCGGCACTGCCCGGATGCGCCTCGCGGGATGTTGCGCTCTCGTCAATATTGATTAACTTCTGAACGGTTCGGCGTCAGATAGGTCGAATCAACGGAAGGGGAAAATATGATTGCCACACAAATACGACAGAAGGACGCGGTCTTTTATTTTGTTTCGTATCCGTCGGAAGACCTGCTGAAGAAGGTGCGGTTCATCAGCCGCTTTTACGACGAGGGTGAATCGATCAAACCCGATGAGGTCGAGGCGGAGGATGATGTTGGCCAGTTCATTGCCCGCATCGAGCGGAGTGACAAGGCGTTTCAACGCGCGCTCGGCAAACCGAAAATCAAAGCCATTCGCAATTTCTACGAGACCGCCGTCACGCAACCGCCCATTCCGGGCACCGTGTTGTTGTTCACGCCGCAGAAGCTGCGCTTTCAAACGCTTGGCGACGCAGACGGCATCGGCCATTTGCAGGAGCCGGAGGAGAAGTTTTTGATCATCGACGGGCAACATCGGCTGGCGGCGCTGCAATTCTACGAGCGCACGCATCCGGACGACGCCCGAAACATCAGCGTGCCGTGCGTGATTTTCGACGGGCGCAGCGAGGATTTCGCCACCGAGATGTTCGTGATCATCAACTCAACGCCGACGCGCATCAATAAGAGTCATCTGGTGGATTTGTATGAACGCGTGTCATGGGCGGCGCCCGACCTGCGATTCGCAGCGCGGATCGCGGAGATGCTCTACAGCGAAGGAGACAGCCCGTTGCGTTACCGGATCAACCGCCTCGGCGGACGCAGCAAGCAGGAGAAATGGATTTTGCAGGCGGAGTTGTTCAATGAGATTCACCGTTGGGTGAAGCAACGGTGGGCAAAAATTGAACGCGAAGGCGCGGACAAACGCGGCGCCGAACGGTACTACGCCATGGTCCGGGATTTCCTGAAAGCCGCCTCCCAAGTCTGGAGCGACGCCTGGGGCAACGACAATTACATGGTCACGAAGCCGGTCACGCTCAAAGCGATGCTTCGCGTGTGCGCGGACCTGGCGTCACAAGACGCCGAGCCGGCGGACGGAAGAATCGAGCGTTGGCGGAATCAACTGTCGCCTTGGAGCGAGCGTGCGCGGGATTTCCGGAACGAGGGTTTCTACGAGCGCTTTCCGGCCAAGGGACAGATCGAGCGCGTGGCGAAGGTGCATCGAGAGTTGGGACGCGTGGCCGGGATTCAGGCGCGGGCGAGTGAGAAGCGGCAAGCCGCGTGAAACAGGAGGGACGCCGTGCTCAGTGTGCGTGAGATTTGCCGCCGCAATTCAATTTCGAGCTTGCACTTTCGTCTCCACAGGGTCAGGAGTACCGTTATCGCCATCAAATTATGAATAACCAAGTTCTGTTTCAAAACCGTCGCCGATTCCTCCACAGCCTGAGTTTCGGGGCTGCGCTGTTCACTGTCCCCGGGCTTTTCGCCGAGGAACTCGTGCGCACGCCGCGTCAGACGGAAGGCCCGTTTTATCCGGATCATTTGCCGCTGGACACCGACAACGATCTCATAATCGTGAACGACGGAACCTCTCCGGCCGTCGGCGAAATCACGCACCTCAGCGGGCGCATTCTCGACGCGCGCGTCGAACCGATCCGCAACATGCTCGTCGAGATCTGGCAGGTCGATGGCCACGGAGTTTATCTGCACAGCGGCAGCGCCAGCCACGGCAATCGCGACCAAAACTTTCAGGGGTTTGGCCGCTTCCTCACCGGATCGAGCGGCGAATATTATTTTCGCACGATCAAACCGGTGAAATATCCCGGCCGCACGCCGCACATTCACTTTGCCCTTAATCGGAAGGGCATGGCAAAGTGGACGACGCAGTGCTACGTCAAAGGCGAGCCGAAAAATGAGCGCGACGGAATCTATCGCGACATCAAAGATCCGAAAGCCCGCGATGCAGTGACGATCGATTTCGCTCCTATCAAGAATTCACGCGTCGGCGAACTGGCTGCGAAGTTTGACATCGTGATGGGTTTGACGCCGGAAGCGTAAGTTTAATATTAGGCGTATGAGTTTGCTGTGGAAATGGTTGTTTGCCGGAGTAGCGCTGGTCGTAGTCGCTGTCGGTACGCTTGTTTTTAGTGTGGATCGTTATCACCGCAGCGGACCACCAGCGCAGGAGCGTCAAGCACGAGACATCACAGTTCAGCCGTTGCTTCAGTCGCACGCGACACGCGAGCAGGTTATTCAGGCGCTTGGTTTGGAGTTTGTCGATTATTCTGTCGGCAGTACGAACCGCCAGTGGTTGGAGCGGGCATTTTCGGATGAGCGAGTGCGTCAGGGTGCAGACCATTATCCCGGAGTGCTATTCCACACGACAGCGTTGACCATGACCTGGTTGTTTTTCGATGCGGAAGGCCGATTACAGGATTATTATCTCTGCGAACAATGAACGAAAGGAAACGACATGAAACGATCGCTTACACTCTTCGTCGCTGCCATGCTGGCGGCGGTAACGGTTCAAGCCCAAGATTGGGCCAAGGCAAAACTCGCCAAATCCTCACGCCATCAGGAATGGGTCAATGTCAAACACGGCAGCCGGGAAGTGAATTCCTTCATCGTCTATCCCGAAGTGAAGGACAAGGCCACGGCCGTGGTTGTCATCCACGAAATCTTTGGCCTGAGTGACTGGGCGCGATGCGTGACGGACGAATTGGCGGAGGCGGGATATATCGCCATCGCGCCCGACCTGCTTTCGGGCAGCGCGTCGGGTGGCGGTGGCACGGCGGAATTGATCAAGAGCGGCGCGGAAGTCGGCCAGGCGATCCGCAAACTTCCGCCGGATCAAATCACCGCCGACCTGAACGCCGTTGTTGAATACGTTTCCAAACTGCCCGCGTGCAATGGCAAGGTGGCGGTCGCCGGTTTTTGCTGGGGCGGTGGTCAGACGTTCCGGTTCGCCACGAATAACAAAGACGTCAAGGCGGCTTTTCCATTTTATGGCACCGGCCCGGACAAGGAGGAAGATATCGCGCGCATCAAAGCGCCAGTCTATGGCTTTTACGCCGGGAACGATGCGCGTGTGAACGCGACCATTCCGACATCCACCGAGCTGATGAAGAAAGCCGGCAAGACCTATGAACCGGTGACCTACGACGGCGCCGGGCACGGCTTCATGCGCGCCGGCGAAGCTCCCGATGCCAACGAGGCGAACAAGAAAGCGCGCGACGAGGCATGGAAACGCTGGAAGGAACTTTTGAAGAAGATCTGACATGAACATTGTAGCAGCCGAAGTAACGAGGCTCTGATCGAGTTCGAATTTCTCAGATTGAGCCTCCTAACGTCGGCTGCTACATTTCGGGGTGGAAAATGCCAAACGTCACGGAACTGTACGTCAACGGAACGAAGCGGCAGATCAATGTCGATCCCGACCGCACGCTGCTCAGCGTGTTACGCGACGACCTCGATCTCACCGGTGCCAAGTACGGCTGCGGCGAAGGTGAGTGCGGCGCCTGCACGGTGTTGGTTGACGGCGCGCCCACGCGTTCCTGCCAGAAGAAAGTTGGCAGCGTCGGCGCAAAAAAAATCGTCACGATCGAAAGTCTGGAGCAGAACGGCAAGCTCCACCCGTTGCAGCAAAGTTTCTTGGAAGTCGGTGCGTTGCAGTGTGGTTATTGCACCCCGGGCATGATCATGTCCGCGCTCGCCTTGCTGAACAAGAATCGAAATCCCGGCGAAGCGGACATCGTTCGCGCGATGGACGGCAACATCTGCCGCTGCGGGACGTGTGGCCGGATTGTCGCCGCCATCAGCCAAGCGGCGAAACAAATGCGGGAGGCCAAATGAGCCGCTTCGACGACATCTTTACCGAACCCGAGCGCTACGAATTTCATGAAGCGCCGATGTACCGGTTTAAACTGGCGCGACGGAACTTTTTCCAATTGCTCGGCGGCGGCGTGCTGGTCGTTTGCCTCGTCAAGGAAGCCATCGCGCAGGAATCCGGCCGCAGTGGACGGCGGCGCGGTGGCGGGCAGCGTCCGCAGGACATCGGCGCCTGGCTGCACATTGCCGAGGACGGCATGATCACGGTGTTCACCGGCAAGGCCGAAGTCGGACAAAACATCCGCACCTCACTCACGCAAGCCGTCGCCGAGGAATTACAAGCACCAGTCTCCTCCATCCGGCTGGTGATGGCCGATACGCAATTGACGCCGTTCGACTCCGGCACCGCCGGCAGCCGCACAACTCCGGACATGGCGTCGCAACTTCATCGCGTCGCGGCGGCCGCGCGGGAATTGCTTCTCGATCTCGCGGCGGAACAACAGAAAGTTGATCGCACCGCGCTGGTGGTGGCGGACGGAAAGATTACGGAGCCAAAGACCGGCGCGGCGTTCAGCTTTGGTCAGCTTACCAAAGGCAAGAAGCTGATGAAGACTGTGGGCGACAACCCGGCGACCACTCCTGCCAACCAGTGGAAAATCGCCGGAACGTCCGTTCAAAAAGTTGACGGCGCAGACTTCGTCACCGGAAAACACAGATATAGTTCCGACGTGACATTGCCCGGCCTGCTCCACGGCCGCGTGCTGCGCCCGGCAGCTTTTGGCGCCAAGCTGGCTTCGATTGATTCCAAAGAAGCCGAAACCATTTCCGGCGTCACGGTGGTCCACGACGGTGATTTCGTTGGCGTCGTTGCGCCGGACACGTTGACCGCCGACCGCGCATTGCGGAAAATCCGTGCGGAGTGGAAGGCGGAGCCGCAAATTTCCAACGCGGAACTGTTCGATCACTTGAAAAAAACCGCGCGGAACGCGCCCGCGACGGATTCTACCGCCCGACCTGAAGAAACGAAGGATGGCGAACACAGACTCAAGCAAACCTATACCATCGCTTACATCGCCCACACGCCGCTTGAACCGCGCGCAGCCGTGGCCGAATGGAAAGACGACAAGCTGACGGTATGGACGGGCACGCAGCGTCCGTTCGGTGTTCGCGGCGAACTTGCGCAAGCGTTTCGCATTCCCGAAGAACAGGTTCGCGTCATCGTGCCTGACACCGGCGCCGGCTACGGCGGCAAACACACCGGCGAGGCAGCGGTCGAAGCGGCGCGGCTGGCCAAGGCTGCCGGCAAACCCGTGAAGATGGTCTGGACGCGCGAGGAAGAATTTACGTGGGCTTACTTTCGCCCCGCCGGTGTGATCGACGTTTCCAGCGCCGTAACGAACGACGGTAAACTCACCGCGTGGGAATTTCACAATTACAACTCCGGCGGCTCGGCGATCCGAGCGCTTTACGATGTTCCGAATCAGAAGAGTGAGTTCCACGGCGCCCAATCTCCATTGCGCCAAGGCTCCTATCGCTCGCTGGCGGCGGCAGCGAACCATTTTGCCCGCGAATCACACATGGACGAATTGGCCCATGCCGTCAAAATCGATCCGCTGGAATTTCGGCTCAAGAACCTCAAGGACGAACGGCTGCGCGCGGTGTTGCGAACGGCAGCAGAACAATTCGGCTGGGGAAAGGCGAAGCCGTCGGCAAATCGCGGCTTCGGCGTCGCCGCCGGAAACGACAAAGGCAGCTACGTGGCGACGTGCGCCGAAGTGGCGGTGGACGGCAAGAGCGGCAGGATTTCCGTTGTGCGGGTCGCGCAGGCTTTCGAGTGCGGCGCCGTGGTGAATCCCGATCATCTCAAGAACCAGAACGAAGGCGCGATTGTGATGGGCATCGGCGGAGCGTTGTTCGAAGCCATTCACTTTGAGAAGGGCAAAATCCTCAATGCACATTTCTCGGAATACCGGTTGCCGCGTTTCAGCGACGCACCGAAAATCGAAATCGTGCTCGTGAACCGCAAGGATTTGCCATCCACCGGCGCTGGCGAAACGCCGATCGTTGGAATTGCGCCGGCCATCGGCAACGCCATCTTTGCTGCCACGGGTGTTCGGCTGCGTTCACTGCCGATGGTGCCGGATGGATTGAAAGTTTAGAGCGGTTACCACAATAAACTTTCGGATAGAAACACACAGACCCCTCACCCGGTCTTCGACCACCCTCTCCCGATCGGATGGGGAGAGGGATGGGGTGAGGGGCAATTCGGAAACTAATACTGGCAGACAGTATAGAACAAGGGTCGCGCTACCCGATTATTCGTTCCGCAAAGCGTCCAGCAAACTTCCGCGCAACGCAAAGCGAGTTGCCAGCCAAGTCCAGATCATTCCATTGACCAGCACAGCCGCGAGCGTCAACGCCAGTGAGAGATAAGGAATTCCCGATGCTGGCGAAAGCAGCGCGGGCAACACAGCCACTACCGCAGCGACCACTCCCACCCCAAGCCCCAGCCACAACAGCGCGGCGTGTTCGCTCAAGACCAGCCACCGGAGCAGCCGTCCGCGAAAACCGACCGCCAACAGCAACGCCAGTTCGCCGCGCCGTTCCAGCACGTTTCGCAGCACGACGATGCCAAGACCCGCGCTGCCGAGCAAAAGCCCCAGCCCGCCCAGAATCTGAAAAGTGTTGAGATAAGTGTTTTGCACTGCGTTGAAGGCCGCGAGCTTTTGCGCCGCGGGTTGCAGTTCCAGCCCGACGTCTTCCAGCGCGCGCGAAAGCGTGGCGGAAATTTCTGTGACTTTGTTGGTCGGCGCATCGATCAGAAACGTCCGATAACCGCTCTCGTTCGGGAAACGCTTCACGAACTCCGCTTCGTCGATGATCAGACTGCCATGCAGAACCGAATTCGCCACCGCGCCAACGATGCGCACTTTGAAAGGTTGTCCGCGCTCGTCAACGTAATCAATCGTATCGCCAACGCTTTTGCCCATCGCCCACTGGATTGAGTTCGCGTCGCCAAGGGCGGGGATCTCAATTCCGGATTTCGGATTTCGGATTTCGGATTTCAGCAACGTCCACTCCGTCCCTTTTGCAAACGTGAACCTTCCTTCGAGCATCTCAGGCTTCACGCCGAGCAGCCTCGGCCTCTGCGCACGATTCAGATTGAGGCAGCTCGCTTCGTCGCCTTCGTGGACCCGGAACGGCACAAAACTTACACCGGCAATAGCACCTTCGTTTAGCGCGAACGAGTCCCGGCCGGCTTTGCTGTTCAAGTCTTGCACCACTGGCATCGTCGTTTCGCCGATGAGCGCAAAGCCGCCGGTGCCGGAGGAGCGTTTCGTCGCGTCGAGGTTTGCATCCAGCCGGAACACTCCAATGGCGGCGATCATGAATGCTCCGCAACCGACCATGGCCACAATGGCGAGACTGCGTTTTCGTCTCCGCGCGCACCCGCGTAATCCCAGCGAACCGATGGTTAGTCGTCGCGTGTTTTGCGACCGCAAGAGCCGTGACAGGAGCGTGGCTGTCAGGGCGATTCCCGCCACGAGCAGCAACGATCCCGCGCCAAAGAACGCGCCAGCATTGGCGGTCTCACCTTTTGCGACCGTCCAACCGACCAGACCCACCGCCGCGACGAGCGCCAGCCAGGCGAACGTCGCGGGCTGAATTGCGCGGCCAGTGGACCGAATCACAGCGGCATCCTCCACATTCGCCCCTGACAACAGTTGAATCGCCGGTCGGCGAACAAATTTCCGCATCGCCAGCCAGATTGTCACCGTGCTCACGACGACGCTGGCGAGCAACCCGACGAGCAGCGTTTGTGGTGTTGCGTGAAAACTGAGCGCGGATGTTCCGACTGCGTCGCGCCAGATGGTCGTCAGGCCGCGCAGCATCGCCCGCGAATAAACGATGCCGCCACACGCGCCCAGCACGCCACCCAACAAGGCCAATGCCACGCCTTCACGAAGCAAAAGACGGCGAACCTGCTTTGGCGTGAATCCCAACGCCAGCAGCGTGCCGATCTCCGGCGCGCGTTGTTCGAGCGCCAGGGAGAACAACAACGCCATCAACAACAGTGCCGCGACAATCAGAAAAAAGCTGAAGCCGAGGAAGAGCTGACCGAAATCCTGCGATTGTTCGGCGGCCTTGAGCGCTTGTGCACGCACCGGTTCAAAGCGCAGACCGAGTTCCTCCGGTTTAAGAGTCGCGAGGATTTTCTTCTCAATGGCGGTTCGGAAAATTTCGACGGAGTTCCCCTCACCCTGACCCTCTCCCCGTCCGACGGGGAGAGGGGAGAGCCGTTGTCCATCTATTGATTTTCTTGAAGCTGTCGAGCTGGCGTTAGTCTTCGTTTCGCTCTGCAACTGAGCACGATTCTCCCTCTCCCCATCCGATGGGGAGAGGGTCAGGGTGAGGGCGGACGTCGCATTAGTCGGAACCGAAAATCGAATGGCTGTGAGATTGCCAAAACGATTGCCCCACATTTTTTGTCCGGCAGCGAGCGTGACAAACGCCTTTGGCGTGCCGCGATATTGTTTCCAATAGTCCTCGTCCCTGGGGCGAATCTTGTGCACAAGCGGAAAGCCCGCGTCCCAATCGTGCGTGCTCTCCGCTTTTTCGATGCCGGGAAAGTCCGGCATCAACGTGCGGTCAGCCCACGGCCTTTCCATGGGCGCGGCCGACCGAACACGAAATCGGTTCGTTGCTTCGATCAACCTGGCGCCGGACTCAGGTTCAAAATAAGTCAATTCGAGTGAATCCCCTGCCTTCACCTGCAAATCCTTCGCCAGCCATTGGCTGACGATGATTTCGTCGTCGCGCAAATCCGGCGGCGTCCAAGGTGGTCCGGCCGCAGTCACCATTGAGTAAGGCGTAGAGTTCGTGCCGGCGCGTAACTGATTGACCAGATACGTGAGAATCGGCTGCGCGTTGGTGTCGGCCATCAAACCCGCGCGCACTACCGGCGGATCGAGAAAGATACGGCGGGACTTTAGGTCGACGGCGTCGCCGCTTTTCGAAAAGCCCAATTCCAACTCGGCATCGGCGAGTTGAAACCAGGAGACAAAGTCTCTTTTGATCAGTTCGTAGGCGGTTTCGTCATCCATCCAGACTTGTTTGGAATCACTTTCCCAGATCTTCCAGTTTCCGGTGACCATCTCCACGTCGTTTAAGTAGGAGCGTGGCAGTACGTGTTGCAGCACATTTCTAAACGGCTGGGTGCTGGTAAACTGCCGCGGCACGAGCAAAACGTTCACGCGCCCGGTAAGACCGGTCGCATCTTGAAGATCGGGCAAACTGACGAAAGCATTGAGCGGTGGTTCAGAGGACGCCCGCAAACTGAAATCGCCGAATTGCTGAGGTGAAAGAATTCCCATCACCCGCAGACGGAGCGCGGTTGCATTGGCAGAGCGTGGAGTGAGGGGCGCGTCAAGGGAAAGCATTGAGGGCTTGCGCACACGAAGAACCAGTTCATCCCCCACTTGGGCGCGCAACTGATTCGCCAACGCACCATTCAGATAAAGCTGGCCCGGCATTATCACGATGGATGAAGGTTTCGGAGCCAGGCCAAAAAAACCGTAGTTGGTATATCCGGTCATTCGGCCCGCGCGCGGAAATCTGACTCCCATCACCTGAATACGGTTGGCGCGGGCGGTGCCATCTTCTCTGGTAACTGTGCCGGGCAGCATCAACACCGTGCTTGGCCGGGTTCGTTGCAGAACTCGCTGCCCATTCGCATCAATCGCTTCAACGCCACCGCCAAATGAAAATCTGCGTTCCTGCGTGAAGAAGCGGTCACTCGGCGACATCGCCATGTCTACCCAGCCCAGCCTCGACATCGCCCGCTCACGCAAACTCTCCTTCACTGAATCACCAACCACCAGCGCGCCGATCAACACCGCGCTGCCCACCGCCGCACCGAGCAACACGCCGAGATGCGAACGGGCATGAAAGCGCAAGCTGCGGAAGATGAGCGTGCGAAGAGTCATGAGAGCAATTCCGAATTCCCGAAATCCGAAACTCGAAGCCCTGAATTCCACCGGTTCGGAACTCGGCCTTCGGGCTTCTTTCGGATTTCGGATTTCGAGCTTCGGATTTTCATCGCGTTTCTTCGACCAGCTTCCCGTCCTCCAAGCGCCGCACCCTTCCCATTCGCTGCGCCAAATCGAGCGCGTGAGTAACGACGACCAGCGTCACGTTTTCCTCGCGGTTGAGATCGAGCAGCAGTTCGGCGAGTTGTTGCGCCGAGGCGCGATCCAGCGCTCCGGTCGGTTCGTCGGCCAGCAGGAGTTGCGGTTGGTTGATCAAGGCGCGCACCACCGCGACGCGTTGCCGCTCGCCACCGGAGAGCTGACCCGGACGGTGGTTCACGCGCTCACCAAGACCGACGCGCCTGAGGAGGCGTTCGGCGCGGGCTTCAGAAGTTTCAGAAGTAGAGGGACTCCCCTCACTCTGCCCTCTCCCCATCGGATGGGGAGAGAGTGGCCGAAGGCCGGGTGAGGGGTTGGCCAGTGTCGGCACGAGAACATTTTCCAGCACGGTGCATTGCGGCAGGAGATGATGGGCCTGAAAAATAAAACCGATCTTTCGGTTGCGCACGGCGGCCAGTTGAAGTTCGTTCAACTGGTTGAGGTCCTGGCCATCGAGCGTCACATGTCCCGAAGTGGGCCGGTCGAGCGTGCCAATGATGTTCAGTAATGTGCTCTTGCCTGAACCCGACGGGCCGATGATAGCGAGCGATTCGCCCGCCGCCAGTTCCAGTGAGATCTCCTTGAGCACGACCAACGGCCCAGCGCCCGCAAGCGCATCGTAACTTTTCGTCACGTTGGAAAGTTTTAGAATTGCAGTTGATGGCATGTAATTGTTATTAGGGCGGAACCGCCGGCTAATGACAGCTTAATTTACGGTCACAACTCGAAGGATCAACTAGCGAACCGCGTTTGGATCGTGAATCCCGAGTTGAAAATCAGAGCCTCGTCACCTCGTCTCCTACGTTCCAGATGGCGCGTCGGCTTCCTTCCTTTTGCGCAGCACGGTGAGCGCGTTGAGGGCCGCCTCGCTTTCAGCGGCTTTCTTGCTTTTGCCTTTGCCGCGCGCCAGTTCCACACCGTCATGCAGCACCGTGCATTCAAAAATGCGGTCGTGATCCGGCCCGGTCGCCGACACGACCCGGTAGCTCGGCGATTCGGATGTACTGCTTTGCAACCACTCCTGAAGTTCGCCCTTGGGATTGTCGAGAATGGGGATGACGCCCAATTCGCCAAACGCATCGCGAAAATGATGCAGGATGAACTCGCGCGCTGCCTCAAAACCGCCATCCAAAAAAATCGCGCCGAGCAATGCCTCAAAGGTATCGGCCAACGCCGAGGGCCGCTCGCGCCCGCCGTGGAGTTCCTCGCCGTGGCTGAGTATCAAAAATTCGCCGAGACCGAGCAACCGGCCTTGCTCGGCGAGCGAACGGCGGTTGACCAGTTTAGCGCGCGCCTTGGTCAACGGCCCTTCGCCATAGGCCGGAAATTTTTCGTAAAGTTCACGCGTCAACACGAGTTGCAGGACGGCGTCGCCCAAGAATTCGAGCCGCTGATTGTGCTGCACGGGGATGCGTTGCTCGTGCGCCACCGAGGGATGCGTCAATGCCAGCCGCAACAATCCGGCATCGCGAAAAGCATATCCGAGCCGGGGTTGGAGGGCAGCGAGGTCAGACATGATTCAGCGGGGCAACATTCAACATTCAACATTCAACATCCAATGCTCCAGCCGCCGACCGGTCTTTGGCGGTTCGGAGTTGAATGTTGAATGTTGAATGTTTTCAGGATTTGGCGACAGATTCGGCATTGGTCTCGGCGGCAGCTTGAGCGGGAACAGGTTGACTTTCCAGCGCCGGCGTAGGCGGATTCAAACCATGTTCGAGCAATGCGGCGACATCGCATTGCACTTGCTCGAGTTGGTTCAGTTGCAAGTTGGGATCGGTGATGGTGAATACGTCGCCGGTTTTCGGCTGTTCGTAAATGAAGACGCGCTGGCCGTCGTGCACCAACTGCTCTTTGACCTTCAGAATGCGCTTTCGCTCCAGCATGACGGCGAGAATGTAGCCCGCCGGGATGTGACGCGGATCATTCAACTCGATCAATTTGCGCAGCAAAGTTTCCGCCGTCTCCTTCTTGATCGGGTCGGGGGTGGCGGACGGCGCTGCATAGACTCCCTGCCAATAGGAGACGAATCCTTTGCGGTCGCGCGCGCCTTCGCTGTATTGCTTCTGCCAGCAGGCTTGGCAGATGTCCGACCGCCGGAAGTCCTCTTTCTCGTCCACCAATAAAGTGTGAAAGACCTCCTGATCGGCGAACGGTTTGCCGCACGCTTCGCAGGCGTGGGCGCGGGATTGGATGTTCCAGTCGTTCATGAATCTTGCCAAAGCCGTTACAGTGTCTATTTTCAGAATTATTGTCGATACGCAAACAACTGCAACCCCATTTCCATGAACGCTGAATACCGCCGCAAACTTGCCCAGGTCCGCTCGCTCCTGAAATCCGCCAAGGCCGACGCCGCCCTGATCGGCCGGCAATCTAATTTCTCCTGGCTGACCTGTGGCGGAGAGGCGCATGTCCCGTTGAACTCCGACCGCGCGTTCGGTCAACTCGTGGTCACGCGTGATGCGGTTTACCTTTTCGCCAATGTCATCGAACTCCCGCGCCTGCTGGACGAAGAACTTCGCGGCCTGGGCGTCAAACCGTTGCGGTACGAATGGCACGACGCCAATCCTGTCAAAACGCTCAGGCAAATCGCCGATCCCAAGCGAATCATTTCTGACACTGGCGAATGGGGAACTCGTGCCCGGCCTGAGCTGTTCGCACCGCTGCGTTATTCGTTGCAGCCGGCGGAGGTGAAACGGCTGCGGGCGCTAGGTCAGGCGGCCGAAGCCGTCATGAACGAGACTTGTCACCGCATCAAGCCGGGTCAGGACGAACTCCAGCTTGCCGGTCAACTCGCTTCCGGCTGCTGGCAACGTCACCTCACTCCGGTGGTCTTGTTGATCGCCGTCGATGAGCGGATTGAACGGTATCGTCATCCCATCCCGACGCAAAAGAAGCTGAAACGCTGCGCGATGCTCGTGCTCTGCGCGCGACAACACGGCTTGATCGTGTCGCTAACGCGGCTGGTTCATTTCGGCGAATTGTCTGAAGATATGCGGTGGCGGCATTCAATGGTTTGCGCGGTGGACGGAGCTTTCATCCTGAACACGCGCGTCGGCACGCCAGTCCGGAATGTTTTTTGGTGCGGAATCGCGGCCTACTCGGAATATGGCTATCCAGACGAATGGCGGTTGCATCATCAAGGCGGCCCGTGCGGTTACGAGCCGCGCGATTATCTGGGTTCGCCAACTGCGCCCGGTGTCGTGTTGGAGAATCAGGCGTTCGCTTGGAACCCCACGATTGCCGGCACGAAAAGCGAAGACACAATTCTGGCCACAACCCAAGGTGCGCAAATCATCACCGAATCCAAAGACTGGCCAATGCTGCAGGTCGAGTCGCAGGGCGAAACAATCCTTCGTCCGGATATCTTAGTGCGCTGAAATAATTCATTTACCGGCGCGGCGTTGAAATGTATGGGGAGCGCAGCCGCCCCGGCTGCGGTTCGGCGCGCCCTCGCGCCGAACACTTCGCGCTGCGTCCGCACTAAATAATTCGCTCGCGCACACAGGAATGCCGACGACGAGGGCGTCGTCGGCTGCGCCCGGGGGCGGGCGCGCTCCCAATTCAATCGCGTCGTTCCGTGAAGAAAGTCTGGATGAGGTCGTGAAAAACTGAGAGAAGTTGCTGCCGAAGTGAGCTTGCTTTCATTCAGAAAAATCACCAAACGTTTCCCCGGCGTGCTCGCGCTGGATGGCGTTAGCTTTGAAGTCGAACGCGGCAGTTGCCACGCGCTGATCGGCGAGAACG
Organism: Verrucomicrobiota bacterium; assembly: GCA_016200005.1. Lineage (NCBI taxonomy): Bacteria > Pseudomonadati > Verrucomicrobiota > Verrucomicrobiota bacterium. The sequence goes on from JACQFP010000032.1 coordinate 20,408, forward strand.
GCGCGGGCAAAAGCACGCTCGGCAAAATCCTGGCCGGCGTTTACACGGCGGATGAAGGAGAAATGCGACTCGACGGCCAACCGATCCACCCGACCAATCCGCTTTTGGCACGGCAACTCGGCATCGCGATGGTGCATCAGGAACTGGCGTTTTGTCCGAACCTCACCGTCGCGGAAAATCTTTGTCTCGGCGAATTGCCCGCGCACGCTGGCTGGCTGGACCGGCAGCGCATGAGGAAACAGGCGCGCGCGATGCTCGATGAGATCGAAGCGGACATCGACGTGGACCGGCCCATCGGCGAACTTTCGACCGGACAGGAACAGATCGTCCAGGTCGCCGCCGCGCTCGGCACGCACGCACAGGTCATCGTCATGGACGAGCCGACCAGTTCACTCTCGGCGCATGAAAGCGAGCATTTGTTCAAGTTGCTCGCGCATTTGAAGGAGCGCGGCATCACCGTCATTTACGTTTCGCATCGCTTGGAGGAAATTTTTCAGCTTTGCGACACCGTGACGGTGCTGCGCGATGGCCGGCACGTCGCCACGGAAGAAGTCGCCGATACAAATCGCGACCGCGTCATTCACCAGATGATTGGGCGGGAAGTCGTGTCCCACACGCCAAAACATTTGTCGCGAGCACTCGGCGATGAAGTGTTGCGCGTGGAGGCCCTGGCCTCGCCGGGTAAATTCAGCAATGTCAGTTTCACTTTGCGCGCCGGTGAAGTGCTTGGTTTTGCCGGGTTGGTGGGCGCGGGACGGAGTGAAGTCGCCCAGGCCATCTTCGGTTTGGATGAAGCGGCAACGGGGAAAGTTTTCGTTCATGCCCGGGAACTTTCCCTTGGCGACGTGAATGCCGCATTGTCCGCCGGCATCGGTTTGTTGCCGGAAGACCGCAAACGGCTGGGACTGGTGCTCACGATGAATTGCCGCGAGAACACCTCGCTGGCGGCGCTCGATCATTTGACCCGAAGCGGCTTCGTCCGCCGGGGCGAAGAACAATCCCTCGTGCAACGCCACACGGAACGGTTGCAGGTGAGAACGCCCTCGTTCGAAGCGCCGATTGACGGGTTGAGCGGCGGCAACCAACAGAAAATCGCGCTGGCCAAATGGCTGGCGCGCGAGTGCGATATCCTCATCGTGGACGAACCGACGCGCGGCGTGGATGTGGGCGCGAAGGCCGAGATTCACCGGCTGCTCGACGAACTGGCGTGCCAGGGATTGGCGGTGTTGCTCATTTCATCCGAACTGCCGGAAGTGATGAACCTGAGCCGCCGGATTCTGGTGATGCGCGAAGGTGAATTGGCGGACGAACTGAAACGCGAATATTTCACTCAGGCGAATCTGATGCGGCTGATGGCGGGCGTCGAAGCCGGCGCGTTTGGTTAGGGAACGCGGCTCAAACCAAAAGAATCCGGCGTGCGAAGCGAAATCATTCAACTTGTTTGACTTTTGTCCGCAGAAATAGGATAAAAAGAACGTGAAGGTCGCGAAGAAAATCGTTGAGAAGAAAAGCCCCGGCACGCTGATCGTGGAGAAGTATCGTCCGCGCATGAACAAACTCACGCCTGCAGAGCGCCAGCAATTGCGGAATCGGGCCATGCAACTCGCGTTCGGCCATGAATCCGAAAGCACCCCAACTCCTCGCCGGTGACACCAACGTCGCGATGGACCTGGCCCGGGAAGACGAGTGGGTCCTGGACGCCGTGTCCACAATCCGACGACGGTTGCCGGGTTGCTCGCTGCTCGTGCCGCCGACTGTGTCCGAAGAGTTGGGCTGGCTGGCAGACCACGCTGAGGAAATGACGGAACGCGAGGCCGCCCGCACGTTTCTCCGCAGACACCGGGCCTGGGGTTTTGAACTAATTCGGACCACCCCGCTGGGCAACCCCTACGTCGAAACCATTGCCGAAGGCTTGCTTCATGCGGCATTGCTTCCGTCCTCCGAAGCCAACGATGCGCTGATTCTCGCCAAGTCCGCCGCGCTCGGATGCTTCATCCTGCTGACCGGCGATGATCACCTGCGCGCCGTTGATTTTCAACGGTTGAGCTTCGAGTTGGCCGCGTTTGACCTGACTCCGCCCGTCATCGCCACGCCGCGGGAAATCGTCCGCAAGTTTTTCCGGTGATGGCAAGTGCCCCGTAGGAGACGAGGTAACGAGGCTCAATTCAACTTCTGACCTCCGACCTCCGACTTCTGATCTCTGACCTCTGCCTTCTGCTTTCTGCCTTCGGCCTTTGAAACCAGCGGGAGCACCGGCGGCGGCTTGATGGCGGAGCGCCGCTGGCCATTCTTGCGTTACGGCGGCAGGAAAACGGAGCGCACTCCCGCCCGCGTTGCGAAATCGTGCTGCTGCTTGTCGGCGGTGACGAATTCGTCGAAGCCGAATTCCATCATCGCCACGTGCAGCAAGTCGGCGGTTTTGACCGGGATCGTCTGGCCGTGTTTCCGTGAAAGCTCCAGGGCAGAGTCGAACACCTCATCGTAGTTCACATCGAGTCGGGCCACTATTCCATTCGTCAGGTCCTGTTCCAGCAACGCCAGCCCGGCTTGAAACTGCGCCGCCGTTAACAGGGACTGCCCGGTCGGCCCCAAGAGCCAGGTCTTCCGCCGCGCCACGTGGAGCATTTCCACCTCGTTAAGGCGCGACAGCAAAATGGGCGGCTGATAATTCTGGACGATGGCTTGGGCGGCAGGCGTGTTGGCTTCCTGCCAATAAAGTTTGAACAGCAATCCGCTGTCGAAGTACGCCCTCAAAAGCGGTCTTCCTTGTCTTGCGCCAGCAGTTCCGTGGCGGTGGGGCCGGTGACGGGCGCGGGGTAATGCGGCGCCAACCGGGCGGCGAAATCCGGCCACTTCAATTTACCGTTGGCCGGTTCAGCCTTGAGCGACGCGGCGGGAGGCGTCAGCACTACCCACGGCTTTCCGCCCCGCGTGACCAGAATTCTTTCGCCGTTATGAGCGAGTTCGGAATACTCGTCAAACTGCTTTACCGCCTGCTGTTCGCTGATGGTTTTCATCCTCGCCAACAATGCCGCACCGCGAGCGGAGCGTCAAGCCGCGTGAAGCGCCAGAAAACCAGGCGGCGACTGGCAATCGTCTGGGCGGCGAGGCGGGACGCCCATGAAACCCCGCAGGAGACGAGGGAACGAGGCTCAATTCAATTTCCGACCTCTGACCTCCGACCTCTGACCTCTGACCTCTGCCTTCCGCTTTCTGCCTACGGCATTTGAAACCAGCGGAGCACCAGCGGCAGCTTGAAGGCGGTTCGCCGTCGGGCCGGCGTCGCGTGATATGGCATCCCGTGCTCCGGGGCGTTCAGCACAACATCGGAATGAGATTTTGATAAACTGAACATGATCGCTCAAACAAATCGGCGCTTCAGGCGCAAATCGGCGCGAAGCTTATCTGATTCCACAATGATTCCTGCGGCTCTCAGAACATCGCTCAAAACTGATACCTTAAAGTTTGCATCCTCTTTACCACGCCAACAGCCGCGGCCATACTCGGCGTCCCTAACGTATCCGGCCTTCTCCAGAAGTGCTTCTATTCTCGAATGAATCTTCTCAGTCACAATCGTTGGCGAAAATTTAATTAGAAGAGTTTCGTGCATTGTCCGCCCAATCGTGAGGATTTCAGCTTCGCCTTTGGTGTAGATGACCAGCGTTGCGTTGTGCGGCTCGCCAGCACAAACAGCAGCTAGGCATTTTCGGAGGTCCTCTTCGGATTGCAGGGTGCGACTTGACTCTTCCTTGTCGTGGTCGAAAAAGCAGACAATTTCGTTCTTTGCTTTAATCCCCCAAATGTTTCTGAGAATCGCACACGCCAAATCCGCAAGCGAGCGACAATCAAGTTCTGATCGGTCGCGATTTTCAGAAGCTGAACGACCGGATGACCGCTTTCCGAAAATAGAGTGTGGTGAAAATCCAAATTGTTCCATGCACTTGTACGCCGTTTCCCACTCCTTCTCAGAATTCACTCCCACGTCCAACGAGATTGGATGACCGCTAGGATAGATACTATGATCTATTTCGCCACTGCGACTCGGGTCGTCTCTCTTTGGGGCAGAGTCATGAATTTGGAGGGGACCTGAACGTGAGCAACCCATGTCCTCCGCCGGAACGATTCTCACACTTGTTCCCTCGCTTCGCTCGAAAAACGTGGTCATGACGCGGGTTATAAACTGCTCCAAGCTTTCGCCGGTGACAGCACGGACCGCCCCTTCGATTACTTGTGCTACTTCAAACGCCCGAGTGATTGCTTCGTGCAAATCCTCCTGTTGCCTGGAAATGGGGACTTGCTTTTGCGCGCCCAGTTGGGCGGCCTGGCGAAACTGGATGTTTGAGCCGCTCATGTGAACTTTATCTCGTCGATATCGCAGCCCTGCTGCTCATCTGGTACGGTTCGCCTCTGCGCTGCCATCTCCCGCGTGATTTTGTGGGGCTGGAAATCTTCCGGCGAGAGGGCTGTCCGCGACGGCATCCAGTCGTCCGTGACGTTTGATTTGCCACTGATTCGGCTCTTTCTCATTTGAATATCCAGAGAATATCAGCGTCTTGAAATGCAAACAACTCTTCCCACTTGATCGAAACACATCCTGGCGACTGAGGGTCGGGATTCATGAGGTTCACGATGTCGCCATCCCAAGTATCGATAGCCATGCAATGATTCATTGGCTTACGAGTGATCGCGAAGCCAGCAAGATAATCACCGATATTCGCGGAAACGACGCGAAGCAGTTCGCCTTTCTCATTCAGGTGGTCGAATCGCCGAAAACACAGTCCTGCGCGGGCGAGTAACGACAGCATGTCACCGCGCGAGAGCAAACCAGGCCGATGTACCCACTCCGGATAGTAAACCCCGTGGCGGTACAGCAAATCGTCTTGCGTTTGCGGCGCTTCCAACCTTGTGAGATGCCATGCGATACAAGCGAGCGCACAGCTCCACTCATTCTTGGCTGCAATTGGTGGCGGATTTGCCATCTGCTCCTCTCGAACGATCAAACTCAGACACGCCGGGCCTGCGCCGCAAGACTTCAACAGACGCCAATCGGCATTGCCTGGAGCGCCTTGTTTTTGGCTCAGCTCTTGGTGCTTGCATGCTCCCTCAGCATGTAGCCTAAACGGATCATCTCTTCGAGAATGCGATTTAGGAGCGCAAGGTCGATCGCGTGGATTTCGTCATAAATACGAAGAAGCTCCTCCGTCTCTTCATTTACATCGCCAAAATGAAACGCGGCATTCCGGATTCCTTCAAACTTCTGCACCTGGCCCAGGAGGTGTCGCACTTCTTTCTTCTTATCTTTCGTCGCGTCCGACAGTAGGCCGTCGGCCTCGAGACGCCGATACCAAGCATCAAGCTGGGGCTTCAGCTCGAACAATGATGAGATCACGAGCTTTTTCACGGCAATCTCGCGCATCAACTGATGAGTATCGCGATCCTTCTCTTCCTCCACCTTTAGGAATTCCGAATTGAAGGCCCGCACAGTCGCATTCAACGCAATGACCGAATTCTGCCAGCCGATGACCATCTTACGGAACGTGCGTGCTGGCTCAGACGCATCCTTGATCCAATCGAGAGGGGTATTTTTCATTTACTTTGGCTCGACCGATGTCTTAGACCGTCTCTGTTCATTGCTAATCAGATATCGACAGTCACACTCCCTTAAGCCGGTGCGAGCATGGTGGTAAAGCTCTGCAGACACAGCTTGCCAAATCTCGTCAAGCTTTTGGTTGGTCGAGTGAATTCTTGAGACATCAGTCGCTTTGAGCGCTTCTTTTACGGCATTGCTTGCGTCTTCAATTTTGTTCTTGTCCGCCTTGGGAATCTTGTCCGCGTTCTCGCGCAACATCTTCTCGGAGCGATAAACGGCGCTGTCCGCTGCATTGCGCAGAGCGATTTCCTCGCGCTGCCTCCGATCCTCATCAGCATGAGCGTTAGCATCATGCCGCATTTCCTCGGCCCCCTCATTGCTCAAGCCGCTACTGGCATCGATGGTGATCTTCTGCTCTTTACCTGTGCCTAGGTCTTTCGCGCTGACGTGCAACATACCGTTGGCATCAATGTCAAAGGTGACTTCGATCTGCGGCATGCCGCGTGGCGCCGGCAGAATGTCTGTGAGATGGAACCTGCCGATACTCTTGTTGTCCCGCGCTAGTGCCCGATCGCCTTGGAGGACATGAATCTCGACCCCAGGCTGGTTGTCGCTGGCCGTGGAAAAGATTTCCGATAAACGACAGGGCAAAGCAGTTCCCCCTTTGATTAAAAGCGTGCTGATTCCCCCCACGGTTTCGATGCCAAGAGACGCTGCAAGAACACTCCCCCCATTAGCAAGCCGCTCAGTCGCGAGCTGTCTGCTCTTATGGGAAATTACTTGCTCATACACCGGGTTGTGAGCACGAGAATATGGCCCCATCGTCTGCAATTTGTTTTCCAACTCTTTTTGGAGTGACTTCAAATCGGGCTGGGACGGCTCGTGGCCCTGTTGCTGCGGCGACATGCTGAGCCGATGGTCTTGATCGACAAACCACATTGCACTTTGACCATCGCTGAAAGTCACGTTGCCGCTGAGCAGCCAACCGGGATGCGCCACAGTGTCGTAAGACACAGTAAATCGCCGCCCCTTGCCGACACGGACAGCTCTCTCAACTGCTTGTGCGGCCTCAAAAGCGCGAGTGACTGCTTCTTGCAAATTGCACTCTCGTTCAGAAAGCGGGATGCGTTTTTGCGTGGAACGTTGGTCGGCACCTCGAGGCTGGATGTTTGCACCACTCATGTGAATTTTATCTCGTCGATGTCGTGATCCGGTTCCTCTGCACTTTTGCTGCGACTCTTCTCAGCAAGGAGGTTTGAAGCAAACTCAGCGAGCGGCAAGTCTTCGCGCAACAGCGTAACCAGCGCGGATTTGTCGAGTTTGGCCTTCACCAAAGCCAAACGGTCTGCCTGTCTCGAAACCGTCTTTTCAAAAACATTTCTCACGGTTCGAGCGTTCCCAAATGTTCGGTCTCTGTTACTGTGCAGTTCGGCAAAGATTTGTTTGGCGAGTTCTTTTGTCCCGGCGCCGAGTTCATAGTGTTTGGACGAGACAAGTCGCTCAAAAATTGAAATCGACTCTTCGGCGCCGTAATCGGGAAACTGAACAAAACGATTGAACCGCGATTGGAATCCGGGATTTGTGTTGATGAAGTTTTTCATCTCGCCCGTATAGCCGGCGACCACAACGGAAATGCGGCTTCGATTGTCCTCCATGAACTTCAGAAGGGCATCAATGGCTTCTCTGCCATAGTCCGTTCCGTGTGACCCTGAAAGTGTGTAGGCTTCGTCAATGAAAAGGATTCCATCCAGCGCGGCATTGCACGCTGCCAATGTTTTGGGAGCGGTCTGGCCGACATACTCGCCAACCAGCCCAGCGCGATCCATTTCGACCACATGACCTTTTTGAAGCAGTCCCAAACCGCGCAGGATTCGTCCAAGAAGACGAGCAACAGTCGTTTTGCCTGTGCCCGGGTTTCCCGTGAACACCATGTGCAGACTGACGGCCACTTGCGGGAGGCTCTCCTTCTCTCGTGCCTTGGCGACGCGAACAAGGTTCACGAACCGCTGTAACTCCTCCTTGACCGGCAACAAGCCGTGAAGAGCTTTGAGTTCCTCGATTGCCGCCAGCATATCCACTTTGGGGTCAACAAAAGTTGCACTTTTGTCCTCAACCTTGTTCTCGCTGCGACGAATATCGATGATGTGTGGCACGTCCCGACTGGCCGCCTCGTCTGCCCCCTCGCTTGAAGCATTCAATTCTGTAGGAGACTCGGGCAACATGGAGCGCAAGCGATTTAAGGCGGATTGCTCTTCCTTCGTAATCTCTGAGTCAGTCCTTGCGCTCAAAGCCGCGATCGAGAACAGGGTGAGGCGCGCTTTCGCATAGACGATCTCGAACTTAGGAAATGCTGTAGCCAGCCTTCTGATTCCGAGCGAGGAAACGGGTTGCTGGAGAAATTCCGTCACTGCAGCTCGCAACGACTCGATGTTTGCGTCCCCTGTCTCCGCTTCATGCGTCACGACCAGCAATGCTTTGACCAACTCCTGTTCGCCACGAGACAGCGCAGTCTTGGGTGCGATTAGAATCATGCTGACGACCAACACACAGTCTGCCCGGAAAATGCGCTTGCAGTAGTGAGCCGGGTTGTCCTCTGCGCATGAAGTCATCAACTCAGCGGATATTCGGGACTCCAACGCCGAATCCAGTGATTTTGCCCACTCCTCAATCACGGCATCAACTTCTCGAACAGTCGAGTTGAGGCTGCGGAAAGGGACGGTTTCGCTGGTGGCCATGACGATTGTTTATTCCATAAGATTCGAAATCAGACAAGCACGTTCAACGGGCTCGTTCTGTTTCCGATGGTGGATTCCGTGACGATCATAGAATGATGATTCGCTATATGCCCATCATCTTCCTAAAAACCTGTTGAAGCAAAGTGCGCTTCCCCTTTCCGCCACGAACGACACCTTTGATGATCCATTTCGGTAGTTTCTTTTTTTGAGAGTTCTTCAGCTCCGGGTTTTCGCAGTAGGCGCTCTGAATGAGAAGTGTTTCTATTTCATCACAAATCGTTTTTGGCACTTTGTTCTTTGCAGCGTCAGGAACAACAAAGAACATCACCGGTGTGCCTTTGCGGCCGTCAAACAGCACCTCGTTGTAGAGCTTGAGTTGGTGAGGACCGAGGCATTCTTGCCGCATCGAATTCGTGGCTTTGCCCACATACCACGGGCAATATCCTTTCGATGCTCGGAGTGCAAAAATGTAGCAGCCTTGCTTCGGAGCCACCAATTGAGCATCGTCTTGATGCCAGAAAGCCTTCACATGCGCTTGGTCGATGTGCTTCACACTTCCTTTCTTCTGTTTCCGAAAACCGATTTTGATTGGTTTGTAAACGACTAGATCAGTGGCCATGTTTTTAGTGTTGTGGGGTTGACCCGGTTTGATAGGCACCTTGGGAAGGCGATGCGCACGGGTTTTTTAGTTTAGTTGGCGTTCAAAGTCCACAGGGGATTTGTAGCCGAGCGCGCTGTGGCGCCGCACCCGGTTGTAATACATTTCGGCGTAGCGGAAGAAATCCCTCGTGGCTTGCGCCCGCGTGCCGTAGCCGCCGAGGGCTTCGGCCAGGGCGACACACTCGCGTTTGTAGGTGGCCATGAAGCTTTCCATGAAAGCGTTGTCATAGGGATTGCCCGCACGGCTCATGCTGGGCTCGAGGCCAGCGGCGGCCAGCAGCGCGCGATGTTCGCCACTGGCATATTGCACGCCCCGATCGCTGTGATGGAGCAGTCCGCGGGCGGGTTGCCGGTGGCGCAGCGCCATCTGCAACGCGGCCAGTACCAGCGGGGCGTGCAGACTCGCTTCCGTGGCCCAGCCTACCACGCGCCGACTCCACAAGTCCAGGATCACGGCCACATACAAC